>JBDTTN010000019.1:0-13495 GCA_039930625.1 Gemmatimonadota bacterium
TCATCGTCGGCCGGCAGACCTATGGAAAGGGACTGGTGCAGACCAGCTCTCCGCTCGCGCAGGGCTGGATGGCAAAGCTGACGGTGGGGCAGTGGTTCACACCTGCGGGGCGGCTGATCGATCGCGGCGTGCACGCCAGCGTTGACAGCACCAAGCCGTTCGATCCCGAGGCGCCGCACAGCGGCGGCATTCAGCCCGATGTGGTGATTGCGGATTCGGTCGGTGACGCTGCCGATCACGCCTATAAGCTGATGGGCAAGGCGGCAGGGGCGATCTACCTGGCGCTGGATGACGAGGTCGGTCACTTCCTCGAGGCGCATCCAAAGCTTCCCGGGAGTCTCGATCCGGTGCCTGGCAGCGCGGCTCACATCTTCGCCGTGGTTGCAAAGACCGACACGCTCGATGCCGCGACCCGCACCGCCCTCGCGCCGTGGCTGGATGCCCAGGTAACCCAGCGCGCTATCGAGGCTCGTTACGGTGCCGGCGGCGCGACGATCTGGCAGTACCCGCGCGATCCGCAGATCAAGGCCGCGGCTGAATCGCTGCTCTCTCCAACCACGGCGGCGGCCGGGAAGTCGAACAGCGGGACGTAACGGTCCCGGTTAACCCATCTCGAGGGACCGGGAGGCGCCGGCGCTGCCATTCCGAGCGCAACGAGGGATCTCTGCAGCTTGGGCCCGGTGCCCGCCTGAAGAGATCCCTCGGTCGCTTTGTTCCATCGGTACTACAACGACCAGGTGCGTGTCACCTCACTACTCCGCTGTCGCCACCTGGTACTGTTCCAGCTTCCCGTCCGGCATCTCGTAGGTCCACACCCTGAGCGTCTTCTCCCCAAACGCCACCCGGTACACCCGGAGGGTCATCCCGCCGCGCAACGCCTGATAGGTCTGCACGAACTCCTTCGGCGCGCCGAGCGGGGCGAGACCGGTTGCGAAGTCCTGCACCGCCTGCGGACTGAAGTAGGCGCGCAGGTTGTCGGTGAAGAGCGACGGATCGACGGTGCCCCGCTGCAGGCCATCGAAGATGCCCTTTGCCTTCCCCAGCTGGGTGGCGATGGCCGGATCATCGCCGGTGCTGAAGATCAGCTGGGTGATGGCATCGGCGATGTCGCCTGACGCGCCGGCGGCATCCTGGTTGGTGAGCACGACGATCGCGGCCCGCTCGTCGGGGAACACCACGTTCTGCGCAGTGAAGCCGGACACCTCGCCGCCGTGCGACAGCGCCCGGTGTCCTCGATTCATCCGTACGTCGACGCCGAGCCCGTAGTGGGTGCCGACGCCGCTGGTGAGCAGCGTTTCGGTGCCGAACTCCTTGTACGACGCCGGCCGCAGCAGGCTCCGATTGATGATCGACAGGTCCCACCTGGCCAGCTCCTCCGCCGGCATCGCGAGCTCTCCCGCCGCGAAGAGCCAGCCCTTGCCCTCCTTGGGTGCGGGGCGGAGCGGTCCAAGAGCGAAGCGCATGTAGCCGATCGGATCGGTATCGCCCAGGCGCGCCTGGTCAATGTTGGCGACACCCTGCATGTGGAGCGGGGTGAAGACTTTCTCCTGCAGGAACCGGAGCAGCGGCATGCCACTCACCTTCTCGATGATCATGCCGGCGATCACGAAGTTGGTATTGCTGTACTGCCACTTGCTCCCCGGTTCGAAGTCGAGCGGCTTCTTCGCCCACAACTCCGCGATCCGGTCGGCGGTGATCGGCTGCAGCATGAAGGGGGGCACGTAGTCCTGCGGCCAGTAGTCCTGGTAGCCGGACGTGTGCGAGAGCAGCTCGCGGATGGTGACTTCATTCGCCCGGGTCAGGGTCGGCAGGAAGCGCGACACCCTGTCGTTGAGCGAGAGCTTCCCCTGTTCCTGAAGCAGGAGCATCGCCGCCGCCGTGAACTGCTTGCTGATGGAACCGATGCTGTAGCGCATCGACGGCTGTGCGGGTGTCTTCGGATCGAGTCTGGCATCGCCGTAGGCCTGGACGTACGCGATTTGTCCGTCCCGCACGACCGTGATCGAGGCACTGGGCACGCCGCTCCTCGCGAGCGCCTCGTTCGCCGCCGCATCGATCTTCTCGCGCAGCTCGGCGGGCAGCGTCGATTGCGCCCGCAATGGCAGCGCGATCGCCGCGAGGAGGAGCGCCAGCGTGAGAGGTGATCCGAGCCGGTTGATGACGGAATGAGCCCTGAGCATGATTTCTCCTGGGAGTGCCCTGAACGACGGGTAGTGCGGTCCGCTGCACAGTGCTCAACCTAAAGACGGCGTCCCACTTGGCAAGTCAGCGACGGCCCGCCACCATCGCCGCCGCACGGTGGCGTCCATAGGGGTAGACTTCCCGCATGCAACTGGGTGATGCAGGACCGCTTCTGGTAGTGGTGGCTGGGCCGGACGGTGCGGGCAAGTCCTCGCTCGCACCTGCGCTGCTCCGGCGCTATCCCACCGATCTTCCGTATCTCGATGTCGATCAGATTGTGGCGGCACGCGGGACCGTCGGCGTGCCTGGCGCGCGCATGGGTGCGGGGCGCGAGATGCTCGCGCGGATCAGGACGATGGCCTCTCGCGGGCAGTCCTTTGCGCTGGAGACGACACTTTCCGAGTTCTCGATCCGGCAGCGCCTCACCGACCTGGTGGCGCAGGGCTACCGACTGCATCTGCACTTCCTCTGGCTGCCGGATGCCGAGATGGCGGTCGCGCGGGTGGCGGGACGGGTGGCGCATGGGGGGCACAACGTGCCGGCGCCCATCATTCGGGCACAGTACGCCGGCGGCCTGCGCAACTTCGAGAATGGAGTCCGGACACTGACCGAGCGCTGGCTTGCCTACGAGGCCTTCTCGACTCCGCGGCCGCGGCTGGTCGCCCAGGGCGGGCCAGGCGACGATGTGTCGATCGACGATCTGACGCTCTGGGTCAACATGCGGATGCGGAGACGGGATGCGCGATAACGTGATCATCCCCTCCCGGCCCACGCCGGAGGATCTCGAGGACGCCTGCAGGGAAACGGAGCACGCGGTGCTCGCCTGCCACCGGCAGCACAAGGTGCCGCTGGTGCTGTGGCGTGATGGTCGCGTGGTAAAACTGGAGCCGACGGACCCCGTCGCACGGGCATCGCTCAAGCCACCTGCCGCCCGGCCCTGAGCGCCGGCGCGCCCTCTCCGCTCACGCGACCCGCTTCCCTCCGCGATAGATCAGCATCCCCCGCTCGACGTCATGAATCAGCAGGCGCGCATCCGGATTGCCGTAGCAACGCATCAGGTCGAGCATCAACTCCGCTTCGCCACCCCACGGAAATCCGAATACCAGATCGAAGTCATCGAGGGGATGCCCCATCTCCGGATAGCCTGACACACCCGTGCCGATATATCGAATCCTGACTTCGCCGTTGCGGGGCCGCCACTCGTAGCCGGTCGGCAGGAAGCTTCCGACCGTGAAGCGCGCCCGCGACGCGTATCGCCGGGCCAGTCCCTCTGCCACAGTGACCAGGTCGGGATCGAGCTCGATGCCGTACGCCTCGAAGCCGAGCAGGTCCGCCATGATGGTGATGACACCGGTGGCGGAGCCCCATTCCAGGAAGCGCAGCCCGGGCTCGCGGAGCCGGATCAGTGTCTCCAGGACCTTCTCGTAGTCCGCAGCGACAAAGGGGTGGAAGCCGCGGGTACGCACCTCGATGTCGAAGCGCTCCCACAGCTCCCACCCCTCGGCGCCGAGCTGTGCCAGGCGGATGCGGAGGGCTGCGTCGATCGGAGGCAGGCCGGAATCGGTACGGGATTGATGCGCGCTCATGCGACTATCAGTGCCCGCGCTGCTGCACGCCGCGGATGCCCTGCTTGAAGCGGTCCATCTCCTCGCGGGTGATCAGGCGCGCCGGGACGCCTCCCCAGATTTCGCCGTCCCCCACCCGCGATCCCGGCAGCAGCACCGAGTGCGGCAGCACGGTCGCATCCCGGCCCACTTCGACATCACCCATGACCGTGGCCGCGAGGCCGATCGTGGCCCGGTCACCGATCACGACCGGAGCGACGACGAGATTGCCGCCGCCGCCGTAGTGCGCAAAGATCCGCACGCTGCCGCCGAGTGCGGCGTCCTCGCCGATAGTGATGAGCTGCGGATCCGAGATGTACTCGGTGTTGATGAACGCATGCCGGCCGACCTTCATGCCCATTGCCTTGAGAAACCAGATGCCGAACGGTGTCAGGGTCACGAACGGAAGGAAGGTGAAGCGCACCAGGTAGAAGAGCGCATTGTGCAGCAGCCATGGCGCGGCGCGCAGGGTGTAGTAGCCGCCCTTGAAGGGCTGGACTCGGGTCGGAAGGGCGAGGTTGTAGATGGGAATGATGCAGAGTAACGCAAATCCGAAGACGAAGAACGCCACCGCGGTGCCGAACCCAAGGGTGAGCCCGGCGGCCAGGAAGGAAAGGCTCCGGCTCTGCTGCGCGAACCACTCCCAGCACCAGATGGCCGGGGCGAGCGCGATTCCCAGCGCGGTCGACATCAGCAGATAGATGAGCAACACTACCACGATGTACGCCGGCCGGGCATAGCGGCGCACCATTCGGTCGAGGAAGCCGATGGCCGGTGGGTTCCGGGAGTCGTCCTCGGCGAAGGGCTTCAGCTCAGGATTCATGGGGTGCGACACGTCGGATGACTCACGCCTCGCGCCGAGTGAGGCGCCAGTAGATGGCGTAGCGCTCGTCGAAGAGCCGATAGAACGGAACAAAGTCGATGTCCCGCGCCTGGCCCACGGTGTGGAAAGCGAGTGGGGTGCCCGAGCGTGCGATCCAGCGCGCCGGATCGGCATGCGTGAGGACGAAGCCCGGCGCCGCGATCGAATCGAGATGATACTCTGGCACGGTGCGCGGCGCGGTAGGTTCGGCGCGCAGCGTGTCCGGTGTGAGGCCCTCGGTGCCCAGCCGCCCCGCGAGCACGAGTGGTCCATACAGCACCGCCGCGAGATCGGGGTCGTCCGGCATCGGGTCGAGGTGCAGTGCCATCGGGATCCGAAGCGTGAGGCTGTCACCGCTCTTCCAGGTGCGGTCCAGCACGTAGTAGCCGCCCGCCGCCGCGAATCCGTCCAGCACCCTGCCGTTGAGAAGGGCGCGATTCTCACCCGTCGCCCACGCGGGCACCCGCACCCGGAGCGCGAGGCGCGTCGGCGCCGCGCAGTGGACCGTGAGCGTTGTGCCCTCCTGCTCGGGGAAGCCGGTCTCCTGCGTCAGGCGGACGCCGCGTTCACGCCAATCCAGCTCGGAGGCGATGAACTGCGTCACCGTAACCCCGGTGTCGTCGTGATAGTAGATGCATCCGCCAAACTGGGAGAAGGCCTCGCTCATCGTGCCGGTGCAGCACCAGTAGTCGTGGAATGGAGTGCCGAAGAGCTTCCAGTAGCCGTCGCCGAGGGAGACGTAGTAGAGCTTGTTGCCGTCGCGGGGATGCTGGCTGCCGATGATGCCGTTCCAGAGCGCCCGTTCGTAGTAGTCGGCGCAGGCGGGGTCGCCGCTCCACTGGAAGAGGCGGTCGGTGAGCTTCAGCATGTTGTGGGTGACGCAATCTTCCTGGGTGTATCCGCTCAACTCCGAAGCCAGCACGCCCGGCTCGGTGTTCCAGCTCTCGCCGTTGCTGGTGCCGCCGGTGCAGTAGCAGCGCGCGGTCGTGACCTCGCGCCAGAAGTACTCGGCGATGCGGCGGGAGCGGGCCTCGCCAGTGAGCTCGTAGCGCCGAGCGGCGCCGATCACCTTGGGGATCGTGGTGTTGACGTGCAGGCCCTTGAGCTCGTCCCGGCCCGCCGCGAGCGGTGCAAAGATGCGCTCGTGATCGAAGCGGTGCGCCAGCTCCGCGTGGGCGGCGTCGCCGGTGATCGCCGAAAGATTGTAGAGCATTTCGTTCATCCCGCCGTATTCGCGTTCCAGCACGCGAGCCATCTCGTATTCCCCGAGCGGCTGCGCCCACCGCGCCGTCCAGCGGACCATGCCGAGCAAGACCTCGAGTGCCGGGGCATTGCCGGCGAGCGTATGCATGTCCAGCAGGCCGGCCATGATCTTGTGAAGCGTGTAGAACGGCGCCCACACCGGCCGGCCGGCGCGCAGTCGGTCGAAGAGCTCTTCCGGGAAGGCGCTGAGATAGCCGTTGCCCAGCGCCCGTTGGCACTCCATCATGCCGGTGACGATCTGGTCGCCGCGGGCCTTCAGCTCGGCGTCTCCCTGGCTGGCCGCCATTCGGGCACAGGCGGAGAGGTAATGTCCGGTGTAGTGTCCCCTGAGTTCATTGTCAGGCGCCTCCCAGCCGCCGAGCGGTTCCGCGGCGCTCGGCAGTCCGGCGGTGATGCGGAAGGTGTGGAGCAGGCGGTCGGCGTCCTGTGCCAGCAGGAAGTGGCGATTCACCTGCATGGCGTCATGGAATGGTCCGGGCAGGAGCCGGACGCGTGAGAGTCCGAACGGGCGCAGGATGGGGTGAGAGAGCTCGGCCTCGACGCCGACACGGGAGAGTCGCTGCAGGGAGGGCAGCCCAGCGGCCAGCAGTCCGGTGGCGAGGAACTCTCGACGTCTCACAGGCGGGCAAGCTCCCGGGCTCGGGTGATGATGGCGGCCATCTCGTCTCGGTGCTGAGTGAATGTATCGTCGACGACAGTGATCGTGGGGATCGGTCCGGGGCCGACGCCGTGGGTTGCCGTATCGTAACCGCCGAAGCCCGACTCGTGCACGCCGGAACTGCCGCGGCCAGGGGCGGGATGGCTCAGGTGCGAGAAGGCGCGGACATACCGGGCGGCCCTGGGCGAGTAGACGTGAAAGAGGGGCATGACGGCGAGCAGCGCATCGTAGTGAAACTCCCCGCACGCGAGCACCGCCGGGTGCCGAGCGCGCAGCTCGGCGATCAGCCGGCGTATCCCCTGGTGCATGTCGGCCTGCGGATTGTTCACCCAGCCGCCTGCGATATCGAGAAAGTACGCGTCCACCTCATAGCGGTCGATCACCTCGGCGATCCGTTCGGTAAGCCAGTTGCGCCACGAGACGACGCCGAGGTTCATGTAGGAAAGCCAGCCATCCTGGTGCCGGTCGTTGTCCCAGTCGACCCAGGTCAGGTCGAAGCGGTCGCCGTCGATGCGCGAGGTCGCCGCATCGGCGAACTTCGCGAACTCCGGATGTCGCCGGTTGGCGCAATTCGCCCCGAACATCGGCATGAAGCGGAAGCCGAGCCGGCGACCCTCCTCGAGCAGATGACGGAAGCCGGTGTCGCCCCCCATGCGTGGGTCGGCCTGATACAGCGGGTAGTTCCAGTAGTAGCGCCCGTCCCATGCGGGGAGGAAGACGAGTACCCGGCGCGGTGGGATTCGCTCTGCGACCCAGCGGAGGATCTCCAGCATCCGGCCGAAGTCATTGAAGAGGTAGCCGGTGAAGTGGGCACCGTGGAGCGACAGCACCAGGGCGATCTCCGCGAGCCACTTGGGGGCATCCGGTCGGGTGGCGAAACTTGTCAGGCCATACGCTCGCTCGAGGTGGGCGTAGTGGGCCGTTGCCGCGGCATCGAGCGAATCGCTCCGCCAGAGTCGCCAGGCGGGCACCTCGATCCGGCGCCGATCGGTCCATCCCTCCGCCTCGAACACCGCCTCGGTGCGATAGCCATCGGCGGTGGGCTGGAGGTAGAAGCGTTTGGGGCGCACCCGATCATCGAGTGAAGCCAGCGACCAGCAGGTCGTCTCATCGCGTACGATCGAGAGCAAGGGTGTGCCGAGGCCGGCAGCGGCGTTGTCACCGAAGAGATCGCCTGCCCTGAAGGGATAGCCAAAGAGCAGCTCATCCTGCCCGGGATTGAATGCAGGGCCCCCTCCTCCGGAGATACGCCCGTGTGGCAGACCGCGGATCACCGTGGTGACGCTCTTGATCGGCTGATCCATCTCGGCGCTGATCTCCCAGCGGATCTCACCCTCGGAGGTTCGGAAGCGCACCACCACGTTGCCGCTGGACCGTTCCTGACCGCCGGCCCACACCAGGCCTGTGGCGGTGAGGGTCGCTCCGTCCGCGGAGCTTTCGACGCTCATCAGCCGCAGGTCGAGACCGTAGCAGTTCTCTCTGGTGAATACCAGGAAGCCGAAGCGGAATCCGGCTACCTCGATGGATGGCTCCGGGAAGCCGAAGCTGAACTTCTGGAAGGAACGGCCGGGCGGTGGCAGGACCACATCGCTGGTGGAATCGAGGGCGAGGACCGGAGCGGCGGAGATCGGTTGCGGCGACGGCTTCGGTGCCGGCAGCGAGGGCACGGCACCAGCGGTTCCGGCCGCGCCGACGAGCGTCAGCCATTCGCGGCGGGAGAGAGAATCGGACAAGGGAATCGTCCCCGGAAAGCGGTGGAGGAGCTGACCGGAAGCTGCAGCGAAGCGGAGTTCCTCGCCACTCTGGGCACGTGCTGCCCCAGGCAGCATGGCTCACGGCGGATTACGGTTCGTGTAAGATTGGAGCTGTCGCACCAGCCTCGTTCCGCGAAGGATTCACGAATGACCCCTGACGGACCGGATGTCGCCGCGGCCGGAACCCGCGATGAAGTGCGATTCATTCTCGCGATCGCGCGGGCACTGCACACCGCCGGGACCACGGCGCAGCGGCTCGAGGACTCCCTCGACGTCCTGGCCCATCGTCTGGGGCTCGCGAATCCGCAGTTCTTTTCGACGCCGACATCGATCATGGCCTCCTTCGGCCCCGATGAGCGGCAGCAGGTGCATCTCCTCCGGCTGGAGCTTGCCGGCCCCAACATCGGCAAGCTCTCGCGCCTGGATCGGGTGGTGGCCGGCGTTCTCGCGGGCAGCCTCTCGCCGAGGGATGGGCTGGTGCAGGTGGAGGAGATCGCGCACGAGCCATCGCGCTACGGCTCGCTCCTCACGATCGCAGCCTTCGGTCTTGCCTCCGCCGGCATTGCCCGCTTCCTCGGCGGCGGCGCGGCGGAGGTGGCCGCCGGCGGAGTACTGGGATTGTTCACCGGCGCTCTGGCTGCGGCGGCGGAGCACTCGCCGGGACTGGCACGAGTCTACGAACCGCTCGCCGCGTTCGTCGCGGCCTTCTGTGCCGCGAGCCTCTCCGCGCTGGTCCACCCGTTCGCGGTGTACACCGCGACACTGGCAGGGATCATCGTACTGCTGCCGGGGCTCCTGCTCACCAACGCCATTCGGGAGCTGGCGCAGCGCCATCTGGCCTCCGGCACCGCGCGGCTCTTCGGTGCCGTGGTCACGCTGCTGAGTCTCGTTTTCGGGGTCGCCCTGGGCGACCGCCTCGCTGGCGCCCTCTTCGGCGCCGTGGCGAGCATCGCTCCGCTGCCACTACCGCCGTGGACCAGCGTTGCCTCGGTGATCGCGACCGGTCTCAGCTTCGTGGTCATTCTCAAGGCGGAGCCGTCTGACACCTTCTGGATCACCGGTGCGGGCGCAGTGACCTACCTCGCCGGCCGCATCTTTGCGCGACACGTCGGTCCCGAGCTGGGCCTCTTCCTCGCGGCACTGCTGGCCGGAGTCGGCGCGGCGATCTGGGGCCGGCTCAAGGATCGGCCGCAGCAGGTGGTGCTGGTGCCCGGCATCCTCATGCTGGTGCCGGGCAGCATCGGCTTCAAGAGTCTCAGCAACCTGCTCGAACGAGACGTCATCTCCGGAGTGCAGACCGCCTTTACCATGATCCTCGCGGCGACGGCGCTCTCGGCCGGATTGCTCGTGGCCGGGCTCATTGCGCCACTTCGACGCCGGGAGAAGGGGGCCAGCGCAGCGATTCCGTGAGGACTCTCGCCATCAGTGAATCCCGCGGGGAATCGGCTCCTCCCACACCCGGGTCCGAACCAGCTTGCCGTTCACCAGTAACCTCCGCGTCAGCTTCACGTGCAGGGTGGTCTCGTCCGACCGAATCTCCAGCAGCGTCTCCAGCCTGACTCGGCGACCACCAGGCAGCGTGATGTCGTGGTACTCATCCCCCCGGAAGCGGGCCTTCGCCGGCTCTGCATCGGCGACTTCGTAGTGCTCCTTCTCCATGTTATCGATGCGGCGTTTGCCGATCGAATACTCGTAGTGAGTCAGGAAGTCGACCGTCGTCACGTTGCGCTGTGCATCGTGACGGACAATGGCGCCCGGTTCCCCGCCGGCGCTCAGTGTCCGCGCGTCCGGCGCCTCGGTGTGGGTGCCGATGGGCAGCAGCGGCGCGAGCCGAGGGGAGCTCGCCGGTGGAGTAACCGGCAGCTCGAGTCGCGTGTGGGAGTCGTCGATGGTGAGCCGAGTCGTCATCGGAAAGGGCGTGGGCCAGGCCATCGGGAATTGCGCGTTTGAGACGGCGAGCCTGATGCGGTGGCCGGGCTGGAAGGTCCAGGTGGTGAAGTGCAGTTCGGCCGAGAGGTCATACTGCTGATCGGGGATAAGCGGCGATGGCTCGAGGCGGGAGTCGCGCTGCGCGCCCTGGATCAGTGTCCCGGTGACGAGCGAGACCAGGCCCCCCGGTCCCACATCCTCGAGACGCACAGTCCAGTTGGCCTTGCTCACCGGCGAGGACACGCGCAACGCGACCTTCGGGAAGCCGACGATCTCGACGCTGCTGTCGAGGACCGGGGAGTCGAATGTCAGGCTCTCGCCGTCGTCACGTGCCATGCTCCCGGTCGCGTCGTTCCACCAGACCGGCGTCGAGGTTCCGCTGCCGGGGACATACGCCAATGTGACGTCACGCGCCGCAGCGCCGGCTGGGGCAGCGCCGAGCGCGCGGTCTCCCAACGGGTACCAGCGCTGCCACTGGGTACGGGTGATCGGCCAGTCCTCAAAACGATAGACTCCAGGCGTCGTCTCCAGGGCCGCGTCAGGCGGGTGTCCGTCCCTGACGAAGAGAGTGAGCCGCGGCTCGTCCATAATGCCGGTGTCCTGTCCCCGGAGCCACTGATTCCACCAGCGGACCGCCTGCTCGCGCCACTCGTACGTCGGGCCCGGCACCGCAGCGTCGGGAAAGCTGTGATTCCAGGGGCCAAGCAGGGCTTTGACCGGTGAGCGGAGACTGTCGAGCATACGCGGGACGGCATCGCGGTAGCCGTCGAGCTGTCCGCCGATCAGGAACGCGGGCACGGTGATCGCGCCGTAGTCGTAGCGCAGCGACTTCCGTCGCCACCAGTCGCTGTCGTTGGCATGCTTCAGGTAGGTGAAGATCCACGGCTCCGCCCCGAAGCGATCCCGGAAGTACGCCGCATCGGTGCGGTAGTCGGGCGGGGCGGGGAGGGCGTTCTCGTGGTCGATCTGGAGGGCGAACTCGTCGATGTGCAGCACGCCGTCGATGTAGTGGATGTCGTCGTGATAGAGATCGTCGGTAGCCATCAGGGCGATGATCGCCTTGAGGGCGGGAGGTCGGCGCATCGCGATCTGGATGGCATTGAATCCGCCCCAGGATATTCCCCAGATCCCGATGGCGCCGTTGCTCGCTGGGATCGTCGCCAGTTGGGCGATGATCCGCTCGGCATCCTCCATCTCGATGTCGGAATATTCCCGGTCCGGCAGATGGCCCTCGGATGAGCCCGTGCCTCGCACGTCGACCTTGGCCATGATGAAGCCGCGCCGGACGAACCAGTCGTACAGCGGAAAGTCCCGCTGGTAGAACGAATCCTCCTTGCGATAGGGGAGATATTCGAGCAGGACGGGAAAGGTCTCCCCCGGCGTGCGAGGGATGGGGCGCCAGTAGCTGAGGGCGAGCCGAACGCCATCGGCCATGCGCAGCCAGCCGCGGTTCCGGGTGTACTTGTACGGCGCCGGCGCCTGACCCGTCGCAACCCCGACCGTGAGGCAGAGCAGGGCCACCGCGAGCAGCGCTTCAATGAAGCGGGGAACCCGGACGATCATCGAGACTCGACGGCGGAGGGGACGGAATGGGAGGACGCTGACTGGGAGACCAAGGTACGGCGGCTTCCATCGGCGCGCGAATCCGGTCGGTAGCCGTTTCACAGGCCGATTTCTGGCCAAATGACGCTGTACTGACGCCCCCACGACAATATGGGGCATGACGCCCGCCACCCTGCTCACCCGGCTCCTCCCCGCCGTCCCTGAACTCCTGCCCCAGGTCGCCGCTCCCCCGAATCAAGGCTACCTGCGGAGCTATCGGGAGTTCGTCCGCCACGCCCAGGCCCTCCGGCCGATTGACGAGGGCGCCGTGATCCTGGTCGCCGGCCTGGTCTACAGTTGGATGCCACGGACCCTGCGCCTCGGCAGCGCCACCGATATCGCGGCCGCGGCGGGGATTCTCGAGTCGGCCCGCCGGGAAGGGGAGCTTACCCCCGCGGCGTTCGAGGGCTTGAGCACCGCGCTAGGCAACTCGCCGGTGGCGGCGAGCAAGGCGCTCCATTTCTTCCATCCGGAGCTCTACCCGATCTGGGACAGCCGGGTCTGGCGCGCACTGGAGTGGCATTCGTCGGAGGTCCGCGCCAATGCCGGGGCGCGGTACGTCCGGTACACCGATCTGGTCCGCAATGCGGCCAGTCAGGCGGACTTTTCCCCGGTGCATCGCCAGGTGGAGCAGGCGATCGGCTATCCGGTGAGCCGTATCCGCGCCCTCGAACTGCTGCTCTTCCTGAGCGGCTCGATCGATCACGAGGACTAGCTCCACCGGCCGTATCCGGGCCGCAGGCCGATTGCGCAGACCCACCCCGTCTCAGGGTGGTCGCGGTGTGTCAGGTGGACTACTGGGTGCCGGCGGGGAGTTGTTTCGTCAGCACGTAGAAGTTCGGGTCGACCTGGAAGGCATCCGGATTTGCGAGCCTCACGGTCTGCCACGCCTCCGTCGGGCGCAGCGGGCTGTAGCCAGATCCGGTGATCGTCGCGCGGATCGGCAGGTCGAATCCCGGGACGACCTCGGTCCAATGATAGGAGAGTGTCGAGCCGTCCATCCGGTATTCCAGCGTGGGAATCATCGTCGTCGTCAGGTACTGCTCGAAGACCTTCGAGAGGTCGACGCCCGCCTCCTTGCTGATGTACTCCTCCACCTGACGGCCGGTGACGACCTGATGCCGGTAGGTCGCGTTCAGGCCCCGCAGGATCTGCCGCCACCGCTCATCGTCGTTGACAACCTGCCGGATGGTGTGCAGCATGTTCCCACCCTTGGGATACATATCGCCCGAGCCCTCGCGATTGAGGCCGTACGTCCCGACGATCGGCTTATCATTCCGGATGCCGCGCCGGTTGCCGATGTTGTAAGTCGCCCCCGCTGCCTTCCCGCGGAGACATTCCACGTACAGCCCCTCCGCGTAGTTCGCGAAGCTCTCGTGCACCCACATGTCGGCGAGGTCGGCCGTGGTGAGACTGTTGCCCCACCATTCGTGGGCGCTCTCATGCACGATGATGAAATCCCAGTCCTTGCCCTCCCCCGAGCCGGAGAGATCGCGTCCGAGGTAGCCGTTCATGTAGTGATTGCCGTAGGCGACCGCGCTCTGGTGCTCCATGCCGAGGTGCGGGGTCTCCACCAGCTGGTAGCCATCCTCGTACCAGGGGTAGGGCCCGAACCACTTCTCGAAGCAGGCGAGCATCGGCT
>JBDTTN010000020.1:0-13383 GCA_039930625.1 Gemmatimonadota bacterium
GACCTGCTGCGACGGATGCGCCTCGAATGATGCGTCGCACCCTGCTCGTCGTTGCGGTGCTGGGAGGCGCAGCCGGCACCCCGCGTCTTGGGGCGCAGGTCGTCCGGGGCACGGTGCTGGAGGAGGAGTCGCGCCATCGGGTGGCCGGCGCTCTGGTCCAGCTGCTGACCGAGGGCGACAGCATCCGTGCCAGCGCGGTCAGCGGGGAGAATGCACGCTTCTCGCTCCCCCAGGTCACTCCGGGCAGCTACCGGCTGCGATTGCTGCGCATCGGCTTCCGGGCGTGGACCTCCGAAACATTCGCGCTGGCCGCCGGTCAGATCGTCGACGATACCATCGCTATCCCTGCGGTGCCGGTGGTGCTGGCGGAGATCACCGTCGAAGCCAACAACCCCTGTCGCGGATCGCCGGCGGAGGACCGGCAGCTGGCGCTGCTCTGGGACGAGGCGCGCAAGTCACTCGGACTTACCGGCGCGAGCACCGGCGAAGTGCTGGCCTTCCGCACCGTTCGCGCGCGCTGGTTCATCGATCCCTATTCGCACGTATCCGATGAGCGGCGCTGGGAGGCCTTCGATGAGGGCCGCTGGCCGATTACCAGCCTCGCACCGGAGAGTCTTGCGGTCGCGGGGTTTGTGCAGCCCAGAGACACGACACTCGGCCCGGTCTACTACGGCCCCGATGCAGCGGTGTTCTTCTCGGACGGCTTCCTGCGTACCCACTGCTTCCGACTCGTCGCCTCTCCGCCCGATGCTCCCGGTATGCTCGGTCTCGGCTTCCAGCCGGTGAAAGGGCGCGCTGTTCCGGACATCGAGGGCGTGCTTTGGCTCGATCGCAGGAGCAGCGCGCTGCATCGACTCGAGTATCACTACACCGGGTTGTGGGACTGGGTACCAGCGGGAAGCGCGGGCGGGATGATCGAGTTCGGACTGCTCAGCTCGGGCCAGCTGGTGATCACCGGCTGGGAGCTGCGGGCCCCGATGGCGAGCACCGCCCCCTATCCGCCGCTGGAGCGGCGCCGCGATGAGAGCACCCGGCCCTACTTCGGGGGACAGAAGGTCCTGCTGCACGGCTTCAAGGTCGAGTCGGGATCGGTCCAGGAGGTGCAGGGCGCCGATCACCGGCTGCTGTGGCGGAGGGCGGAGGCAGGGCGCTGAGGCAGTGCGGCCGGGCTATGCAGGAGCTGGCGTCGGCATCCCGAGCTGGGCGGATTGGCGGAGGATCCTGCCGCAACAGTTACCCTAAACAATAGATACAGTTCCACTTACCAGCTTGGCCGTTCCGGTCCGATCCCCGCCCCAGCGATACAGTCGCTTCTTATTGTGCGCCAAGCTCTTGCGCTCAAACCGCCCGCTCCTACGTTGGAGGGGCAGTGTGCGTGTCCACCTGTCAATAATCCATACAGGCCGAACGAAGATGCCCTCCGGTGTGCCGAGCGAAATGCCTGTCCGTCAGTTCCCTCGTTCGCTCCGGGCGCGGGTGCGGATCGCCTACGCTGTGGCCTGGGAAGCGCTGATCAACACCCACACCGAGCAGGCCCGGCAGTTTATCGAGGAGTTTTCCAACCGCGTCGCCCCGCTGGAGGCGCTGGAGCTCTATCTGACCGTGGTGCCGGTGGCGGAAGCGATGCGGGAGCCGGTGCGCACCCGGACACTCACTCTGCTCGACATCGATTGCCTGCCGCAGCAGACGCCCCTCCCGATGCTTCGCGGCTGGCGGGTCCTCCGGCCTGACCTGCTGCTGAAGCTGATTCGCTTCCGGAGGGAATACGCCGAGAAGACAGTCGAGCTGGCGCGGCTGGTGGGTGCGCGGGCCGAGGAAGCGATCGCGGCGACCCACGTCAACAACGCGCGGCAGTTCACCGAGCTCCTCAGGGACCACCTGCCGGTGGAACGGGCCATCGGGGAATACCTGCGGGCGTTCTATCTGTCCCTTGGGGCAGGCCAGCTGGTGCTGCAGCGGGTCAAATCGGAGGCGGCGGGCTCCCAGCTCGCGGCACAGTACGCCTCCGGTCCTGCGCCGGATCCTGAGTTGCTGGAGCCAGCTGAGGAGGAGCTACCTGAGGTGCAGGCAACGGAAGATGCCTACACCGCCCCACCGAGTTCAGCGTTGCTGGGATAGCGCTTCATGAGCTGCAGCACCTGCTGCATGGCGTCGACCGCGGTGACGGGTGCCAGCCTGGCCCGCAGCGCCTGAGTGACGGCGAGGAGTGCCGGCGGCAACAACAGCTCCTCCCGACGGGTGCCGCTCGCCTTGAGGTCGATCGCCGGGAAGATCCGCCGCTCCGCCAGCTCCCGGCTCAGGGTGAGTTCGCTGTTGCCGGTCCCCTTGAACTCCTCGTAGATCACCTGATCCATCTTCGAGCCGGTGTCGATCAGCGCGGTGCCGATGATCGTGAGTGAGCCGCCCCCCTTCGCCTCGTCGATCCGCCGTGCGCTGCCGAGGAACTTCTTGGGCTTCTCGAGCGCGGAGGAATCGAGCCCGCCGGTCATGGTCCGGCCGGTGCCGCGCTCCACCGTGTTGTAGGCCCGCGCCAGGCGGGTGATCGAGTCGAGGATCAGGATGACGTCCTCACCCTGTTCCACCCGTCGGCGGGCCCGCTCCAGGGTCAGCTCCGCTACCGCGACGTGCCGTTCGGCCGGGAAATCGAAGCTCGAGGAGATGACCTCGCCGTAGCCGATCATCTCCATCTCGGTGACTTCCTCGGGGCGCTCATCGACCAGGAGGATGAGCAGCAGCGAGTCGGGATAATTCTTGGCGACCCCCTCCGCGACCGACTGGAGCACCATCGTCTTGCCCGCCTTGGCGGGTGCGACGATGAGTGCCCGCTGGCCCTTGCCGAAGGGGCAGAGCAGGTCGATCACTCGATTGGTGAAGTCCGGCTGTCCGAAGCGGCGCAGACCGCAGTCGAGTAACAGGGGGGCGTCGGGATGGATAGCGCCGAGGCTGGCGAAGTTGGGCCGGCGACGGGCTTCGTCAGGCGGCCGGCCGTTGACCAGCGTCACCTTTTCGAGCGGGGCCGATTTGCCCCGGCCCTGCGGGCGACCGACCTCACCCCACAGCTCGTCGCCGCTGCGCAGCCCGAACTGACTGATCAGGCGGGGCGCGACGTAGAGATCGCCATCTTCGGCGAGGTAGCTGTACTGGCGCCGGCGGACAAAGCCGGCGCCACGGTCGCTGAGTTCGAGAATGCCGAGGGAGGTATCAGGGGCCATGAAGGTTGGGGAAGAATATAGTGCCCCGATTCATGCTATTGACAGGCCCCGGGGCCGGGAGCAGGATAGCTCATGACCATCCGACATCTCGCCCTCGGGGCTGCGCTGCTCAGTCTGGCCGCCGGCTGTAGCGACGGGGGTACGCCACCTCCGGTAAATCCGCCCCCCATCGCCAGCATCCATATCACCTCGACCGACACTGTGCTCTCTCCGATGGAGACAGCGCAGTATCAGGCGGATATCGTCGACACGACCGGTGCCCTGGTGCTCCGCGCTATCAGCTGGGGCGTGCGTGATAGCGGCCTCGCCTCGATCTCCGCGGCGGGTGTTCTCAATGCTCTTGGGACCGGGACCACGTGGATCATCGCGAGCGTCGATACCGTGACGGACTCGTTGCCGCTCCGCCTGACCCGGAGCTTCACCGCGGTGAGCGTTGGCGTGTACGGCGCCTGCGGCATCGCCGCAGACAGCGCGGCGTACTGCTGGGGCAGCCCTTCCGGGACCTTCCCGGTGCTGCCCAACGGGCTCCCCAACCTGGTCGACGGTGGCTTCAAGTGGACGGCGATCAGTGCCGGTGCCTCCGCCGCCTGTGGTGTCGTGGTGACCGGCGAAGGGTACTGCTGGGGCCAGGACGGCCCTTATCATCACCTCGGCGTCGCCAACGGAACCGGCTTCATCTCCCCCTCACTGGTGCTCAACGGGTACCTCTATCGCGAGATCGATGTCGGGCTGGAGCACACCTGCGGCGTCACGACCACCGGTGGCGGAGTCTGCTGGGGCAAGGATGCCCATGGAGAGCTGGGCGACAGCAGTCACGTCGCCAAACTCGCGACCCCGGTACATGGGGGCTTCTCCTGGCTCACCATCCACGCAGACGGTTACACCACCTGCGGTCTGAGCCAGGGCGGACAGGCCTACTGCTGGGGCGTGAATGCCGACGGCTACCTCGGAATCGACTCGACCAACCTGTTCGACGTCGTTGAGCCGCTCCCCCTGCAGAGCCCCGACGTGTATGCCACCGTGGAGATGAGTTCGTTGAGCCAGTGCGCGCTCAAGGCCGGTGGTCAGGCGTATTGCTGGGGCTACAACTCCGCCGGGCAGCTCGGCCGTGGCACCGCGGATGCCGTGGTGTACCGGACTCCGCAGCCGGTGACCGGCGGCCACCTCTTCTCCGCGATCTCCGCCGGTGAGGACGGGTACTGCGCCTTGGCGGCGGCGGACAGCACCGCCTGGTGCTGGGGAACCGGCCAGGGGCTCGGAACGGCGCCGCCGCTTACTCAACCGACGCCCGTCTCCGGCGGTCACAAATTTGTGGCGATCGCCTCGGGAACCAGGGCCAGCTGCGGCCTCACGCCGGGCGGCGCCCTCTGGTGCTGGGGAAACGACCCATTGGGCGACGGCGTGGTGCACGGCGGCGAGGTCTTCACGCCGGTCCGGGTTCGTGATCCCTGAGTGGCGGACTCCGATCTGCTCTTCTATGACGGCGGCTGCGGACTCTGCCATCACACCGTGCTGTTCACTCTCCGTCATGACCTCGAGGGCACCAGGTTCCGCTACGCGCCGATCGGTGGCAGCGCGTATCAGGATGCCTTTGCGCCGGAACAGCGGGCCACCCTGCCTGACAGCGTCATCGTCCGGACCGCCGATGGCCGGACCCTGACCCGCTCGGACGCCGTCCTGCACATCGGCGAACGGCTCGGCGGGGCCTGGGCTACGCTGGCGCGATTCGGGAGCTTCTTCCCTCGCTGGTTCCTTGACTGGGGATACGATTGCATCGCCAGGGTGCGGAAGCGGATCTTCGCCGCGCCCAAGACGGCCTGCCCCATGCTGCCGCCGGAGCTGCGGGGACGGTTTCTGGCATAAGGCGGGAAAAGGGAAGCGGGAAAAGGGAAGGGGGAGGCGGACCTGCCTTTCACTTCTCCTTTTCCCTTTTCCATGCAGTTCACACCACCGCCGTCCCCTCCCGCCCGGTCAGTTCACGGAAGAGCGCACTCAGTCGCTGAGTCACCGGCCCGACGCTGCCGTCGCCGATGGTGCGGCCGTCGATTCGGGTCACGGCGGCCAGCTCCCCCATGGTACCGCTGCAGAACGCTTCGTCAGCGCGATACGCCTCGGCGAGAGAGAGGTCGCGAACTTCGTGGCCGATCCCATGCTCCGCCATGAGCTCGAGCACCGTCGCCCGGGTGATTCCCTCGGGGCAGGCCGCCGCCGTGCTGGTGCGCACGATGCGCTTCTCGACGAAGAACAGATGGGTAGCGTTGGTCTCGGCGATGAATCCGCGGGTATCGAGCATCAGCGCATCGTCGGCCCCGGCGGCGTTGGCCTCGATCTTCGCCAGAATCGACTGGATCAGGTTGCAGTGGTGGATCTTGGGGTCGAGGCAGTCCGGCGGCGGGCGGCGGACCGAGCTGGTGATCAGCGTCAGGCCGGTGGTCGGATAGACCGGGGGTTTGTGCTCCGCCAGCACGATCAGCGTGGGCCCCGATTGATTGAGCCGCGGATCCATCCCCGAAGTCACTTTTACTCCACGGGTGAGGGTGAGGCGGATGTGCACGGCATCCCGCATTCCATTTGCGGCCAGAGTCCTCCGGATTTCGGTGGTGATCGCTGCGGCCGACGGGATCGCAGCAAAGGCGAGTGCCTGGGCTGAATGCCTGAGGCGCTCGAGATGCTGCTCGAGGCGAAAAATCCGGCCGTTGTAGAGGCGCAGCCCCTCCCACACGGCGTCCCCGCCCTGGACGGCAGAATCGAAGGGACTCACCCCGGCCTGATCGCGGTGCAGCAGGGCGCCGTTGATGTTGACGATGAGGTCGCGGTTCTTCGGATTGAAGCTCTGCTGCATGGTGAGGCCTGGTGGAGGTGGAGAGCGGTCGGCAATCAGCGTTCAGCAGTTAGCGATCAGCGGTATGGATGCACCGCTAGACACGCTCTGGCTTCTCACGGCTGACGGCTGGCGGCTGAACGCTGATCGCCAAATGCCTTCGCCCGGTGCGTCCCTCATCGATACGCCGACAGTTCCTCGTAATACGGCAGACACTCCTGCAGGAGTGGCTGCAGCTCCGCCGATACGCTGCGCTCGCGCGGTCGATACGGCTCGAATCCGGTCGATTTCTCCACGGCATCGTACCAGTGCTTGGCCCAGACACCATCGGTTTCGCGCCGGCCGAGCGGCCAGTGCAGCATCTCTTCCCTGAACGGCACGCCGATCGCCTCACAGAAGCGGGTCAGTGCGCCTCGCGGGTCGCGCAGGATGTCCTCGGAATCCAGCACCGGCGGTGTGGTGCCGGTCCGCTCCCGGATGAACCGGAGCAATGCCACCTGCTGCGGCAGGCCGGTGTCCGGGAGCAGTGGCGGCCCCATCTTGGCGGTGAGCGACGGCAGCATCTCCGCCGGATGCCGGATCAGGAAGGCGTTGCTCAAGCGCAGCAGCCAGTCCCCCTGCAGGTGAGGGAGCCAGTGATGGGCCATGTGCTTCTGGTAGTAGATCGCGCGGCCATGCGGCACCGGCCCGGTGATCTCGGCGACGACCTTCTCCCAGTCGGTCTCGTGATGAGCGATGACCTCGTCGACACCGGGATGTCCCACGCTTACCTGGGTGAGGTAGTGGGCGTAGAGCGGTTCGTCCACCACCCAGGTATCGGGGCGGTTGCCCCAGGCGCGGAGCATGGCGGTCGAGATGTTCCGCGGTCCCGACCACATGGCGATGCGGGTTTCGTTCCCCACGCTCTGTCCCCCTCCCGGCGCAGCTGGAAGGGAGGACCGCTGCGAATAGTTATTCATCGCTTGTAGGCCTCTCCTCCGGCGGATATCGTTCTGCGCGACTTTCCCGCTCGCCGAGGAATATTGGACATGATGCGCACCGGCCTACTCTGGTTGTCCGAACAGCAGCAGATATTTCGCTTCGTCCGGAGCAACTCCGTGGCACGGAAGTTCGCCTCCCGCTTCGTCGCCGGCGAGACGATCGATACCGCCGTGGACGCGGTCCGGGATCTCAACAAGCGCCGCATCACCGCCTCGCTCGACCTGCTCGGTGAGAGCGTCGGCAAGGAGAGCGAAGCGGCGCAGGCCAGGGACACCTACCTCCAGATGCTCGACCGAATCGCGGAAACGAAGGTCGATTCCAACGTCTCGGTCAAGCTGACGCAGATGGGATTCGACATCAGCGAGTCGGCGTGCCTCGCCAATATGACCGCGATTCTGGAGAAGGCCAAGGCATACCGCAGCTTCGTCCGCCTCGACATGGAAAGCTCCGCCTACACCCAGCGGACCCTCGATTTCTTTCGGGAGAAGCTGTTCAGCGCCTACAGCGCCAATACCGGCGTCGTCATCCAGTCCTGCCTCCGCCGCTCGGAGGCGGACATCAACAGCCTCATCGAGATGCAGGCGCGGGTGCGGCTCTGCAAGGGTGCCTACCTCGAACCGCCCGAGGTCGCTTTCCCGGACAAGGCCGACGTCGACCGCACCTACGTCACCCTGATGGAACGGCTGATGGAGCGGGGCAACTATCCCGGTCTCGCCACCCACGACCAGAAGATCATCGCGCATGCGCGTGATTTCTCCAAGACGAAGGGCATCGACCCGGCGCGCTTCGAATTCCAGATGCTCTACGGCGTCCGCCGCGACCTGCAGGATCAGCTCCGCGCCGCAGGCTTCAACGTGCGGGTGTATGTTCCCTTCGGCACCCAGTGGTATCCCTACCTGATGCGCCGGCTGGCGGAACGGCCCGCCAACATCGCCTTCATTCTGGGCAACGTCGTCCGCGAGGCCGCGCACCTCTGAGCATGACCGAAGTGACGCTCGGCGGGTACATGGAGAAGCACGACCGGGCGGCCGCCTTTTCCGGCACCGATGGCGAGCCCTACTCGGTCGGAATCTTCGTCGAGGAAGCGCCTGACGAGCTGGGGCGCTACGGCGCCTCGCTCCTCTTCGTCCGCTGGTCCCGCGCCGGGGACCGCCCGGTAGGCCATGTCGAATCCCAGGTCCTCGCGTGGGGCCGCACTCCCGAAGAGGCCGAGGCCAGGATCAAGGCGATCTCCCTGTATGACGTGAAGTCGGCACTGGACGATGCCATCGACCGGACGCCGCGCGAGTGGTGACCGGCACGGTCCTCGAGCGCGACGGCTCCACCTATCGGGTGCTCACCAGTGATGGCGAAGTCCGGGCGATCCTCCGCGGCAAGATGAAGCGTGACATGCCCAAGGTCGTCGTCGGCGACCGGGTGCAGCTCGATGAAGAGGGCGAAGGCGGGGTGCGCGGCATCGCCGGAGTCTCGGAGCGGACCAGCCTGCTCGCCCGCCGAGTGCCCGAGGGGCGCGGGCATCGACCAGTGGCCGCGAATGTCGATCAGGTCCTCGTCATCACAGCCACCAAGTCTCCCGATCCGGTCCCGCAACTCGTCGACCGTCTTCTCGTCGTCGCCGAAGCCAACAACATCCCCGCCGCCGTGGTGCTCAACAAGGTCGATCTCGATCCCGGTGCCACGCTCGCGGAGCGATTTCGCCGAGCCGGCTATCCAGTCTATCAGACCAGCATCAAGAGTGGCGTCGGGCTCGAGGAGCTCAAGGTCGCGCTCTCCGGCAAGGAGAGTGTGATCACCGGTCCGTCAGGCGCCGGCAAGTCGAGCCTGCTGAATGCGCTGGAGCCGGGGCTCAAGCTTCGCATCGGAGAGCTCAGCCGCAAGATCAGCCGCGGCAAGCACACCACCGTGAGCGCGGTGATGGTGCCGCTCAGCAACGGCGGCTACCTGGTCGATACGCCCGGGTTCAGCGAAGTGGGGCTGTGGGGCATGGAGGCGAACGAGCTGGCCAACTGCTTTCCCGAATTTCGGCCGCTGGTCGATTCCTGCAAGTACGCCGACTGCAGTCACACGCACGAACCAGGTTGCGCCGTGCTGGCCGCCGTGCAGGGGGGCACCGTGCAGGCCGACCGGGTGGAGAGCTACAGGGCGCTGCTCTCCGAGCTGCAGGAGATGCCGAAGGACTGGGAGTAGCGCATTACGGCTTCGGTTCTCCGGTCACCCGCTTCAACGCCTCCCGCACCTCCGTCACTCTCGGTTGCGCCATCGAGTCCGCCTTCTCCCACAGCTTCAGAAACCTGCCGTACGCCTCGGCCGCAGCGGTGCGGTTGCCGGCGGCCTCTTCGGCACGTCCCAGCGCGTACTGGGAGATCGGAGCCACCCCGACGTCAGTGACGAATCCGTATTGCAGCAGCCGGCGGCCTTGGTCGCGGTTCTCGGGTCGGAGCGCCAGTGCGGTGGCGAGCTGGAGACGAAGCGGCGCGGTGAGCCACGGATTCCATCCCGATCCCACCGCTTCGAGTGAGGTGCGCATCTGCGTCATCCCGCCCGCGGTATCGCCGGCCGTCATCACGGTCCAGCCCTTGGCTGCCTCCACCATGCTCCAGAACTTGGGGGGCATGTTCGGAGTTCGGTGCGTCAGGAGGCTGTCGATGCGCCGGGTCCCTCCGGCCCGATCTCCGGCATTGAGTTCGATGACCGCGCGCATGTACGCCTGGAATGGATTCCGGATCGGGGCCTGGTCGAATCCCGCCAGTTGCGGCGGCTGGTACTCAGGCGGGGCAAACCCCGCCATCCGCGGCCAGAGCAGGATGCCCCAGGCCTGGTCAGGGTTGATCTTGGCGAGCGTGTCGTAGAAGGCGGCGGCCTCCCGGAATCGTCCCATGCCGGCCAGGGTGATGCCTCGACCGGTGAGATACTGGACTCGTCCGGCGTCGGGGAAGATCTGGCTGAAGTGGCGCCACGTATCCAGCACCGTGTCGATGCTGTCAGCGGTAGACCCCGAGGTGTACAGGGCACCGATCACGCCGGCCATGGTACCGCCGTACCGGGCCATCGCCCGGGCGGTCAGTGTGTCGCGGACGCGCCCCTCGAAGACCAGCTCGCCTGCCGCACGATAGGCGGTGTTCTCCTGGGTGTTGGCCGAGTGTTCGAGGACTCGCAGATACGCCTCGTAGCGCGGCCGATCGCGCGCCTCGAGCGCGAGTTCGATCGGATGGATCGCCGCGGGCGTGAGCGTGGAGTCCCGTGCGAGCACGCTATCGAACGGAGCGCGCAGCGTCGCGGGGTCGTTCCCGACCAGGCGGCGGGTGTGATACTGGGTCTCACCCAGCAGGAACCAGCCGTCCACATCATCCGGGTACTTGGCCACATATGCCCGCGCCGAATCGGTGGCCGCGAGCCGCTGATGCTCGAACATGTCGTAGGCGACGACCAGACTGCGCTCCCGCGGTGGTAGCCGATTGGCGAAGCGTGCAGCCGCTTCGCTGGCCTTGGTCGCATCCACCGTCCCCAGTCCGCCTGACCAGCCCACGGTGGCCGCGAGCCGATAGTGCGCCAGTGCAAAGGTGGAGTCCTGCTCGATGGCCCTGCCGAACGACGCCGCGGCGGAGTCCCACTCCGAGCGGCGATAGCGCTGTTCGCCGGCCAGGAATTCCCGCATGGCAGCGAGCGAGTTGGTGGTGAGCGCGCCGACCCGCAGCGATGGCACCGGCTCCTTCGAGCGCCAGATCTCGCGCACCATCGCCCGGCTCAGGTCATCGACCAGCGCGAGCACGCTGTCGCTCGCGCCGTCCACCTGGGCATGCGCCAGGCTCTTGCCGTCCTGGCCGTACAGATCTGCGCTCATGCGCACGCGGGGGCCGGTGGCAACGATGCTGCCGAGCAGCGCGGCCTGTGCCTTTACCGCACGGGCGACCTTGAGCGCCGCGTTGAGGTCGAGTCCGGCGCCGAGCCCCGCCTTCTTGAGCTGGCCCATCACCGTCCGCGGTTCGACGGCGCGGATGCCGCCGACCGAATTGAGATTGGTCGAGAGCAGGTCGACCATGCCCTCTCCCATCAGCTCGACTCCGGCGCCCGAGGTACTGAACGGCATCACCGCGATGCTCTCCGCGCCGGCCACCACCGGACCGGCCCGGTGTGGGCCAAACATCACCCAGAGCACCGCGAGCAGGATTACGACGAGCGGCACACCGACCGCAATGCGGCGCAGCCGGCGCCTTTCGGCCACGGCTCCGGCACCCCCTCCGGCCGAGTGTTCCAGCGCCGCGGCGAACGCACCGACGGAGTCGAACCGCTTGGCGGGATCGGCGGCGAGCGCGCGGGTCACGATCGCGTCTGCCTCCGGCGGCGTGGTGCGCTCGACTTTGCTGAGCTTCGGCCTGGGACCGGTCAGGCTCTGGGCGAGGACTGCCGGGGCGGTGGCGCCGCGGAACGGAGTGTTGCCTGTCACCATCTCGTAGAACACGCAGGCGAGGCTGTACTGGTCGGTGCGCGCATCGATCTGGCTGGCGGTCGCCTGTTCGGGGCTCATGTACGCCGCGGTGCCGATCGCGAAGCCCACCTCCGTCATGCCGCCACCCGCGCCCGCCTGTGCGGCGGTCAGCGCCCGGGCGATGCCGAAGTCGGCCACGACGGCGTGTCCGCCGGAGAGCATGATGTTCTCCGGCTTGATATCGCGGTGGACGATGTCGTGCTGATGGGCGTAGGAGAGGGCGCTGGCCACCTCGCGGATGAGCGTCACCGCCTCCTCGAAGGGAATCTTGCCCTCGCGGGTAAGCCGGTCACGCAGCGACTCTCCCTCGACGAAGGGCATGACGTAGTAGAGGATTCCGTCGGCCCCGCCCGAATCGAAGAGCGGCACGATGTGCGGGTGCTGCAGCCGCGCCGACACTTCGATCTCTCGCAGGAAGCGATCGGCGCCGATCGCGGCGGCGAGTTCAGGGCGGAGCACCTTGATGGCGACCTGGCGCCCATGCTTCTGGTCCAGGGCACGGTACACCGTCGCCATGCCGCCCTGGCCGGCCCTGCCCGAGATCTGATAGCGGTCCCCGAGGGCCGCGGCGAGCTGCTGTTCCTGGGTGTCCATCGTCGGTCAGCTCTCCGGTTCCGGGCTGCGGGCGACCACGAGGGTCGCTCGTACGCGATCGTGGAGGCGCGTCACGAGGAGCGGTCGCCTGATCGCGGTTCGCCCGTACGAGGGGTCCAGCGATCCTGGTCGCGATGGGTCACTTTCGCCATCATCCGCTCGAATGACTCCTGCAGGCTGATCCCCTCTCGGTTGGCCATGCAGATGAGCACGAAAAGTATATCGGCCATCTCCATCCCCATCTCGCCGTCGGCCTCGTCCTTCTTCTTGGTCTTCTGGCCGAAGCGGTGATTGACCTCGCGGGCCAGCTCGCCGACCTCCTCGCTGAGCCGCGCGAGATTGGTCAGCGGGTGGAAGTAGCCCTCCTCGAACTGGCTGATCCACGCATCGACCCGGCGCTGGCACTCGGCCAGGGAGAGTTCAGGCTCTGGCATCGACCAGCTCCTCTTCGGTGCCGCGCTCGCCGATCTGCTGCCGCCACATGGCGAAATAGAGTCCCTTCTGTTCCAGCAGGTCGCCGTGCTGGCCGCTCTCCACAATCCGGCCCCGCTCCAGCACGAAGATGCGGTCGGCCTGCATCACCGTCGAGAGCCGGTGCGCGATGAGCACCGTGATCTGCGGCCGCGCCTGTGAGACCTCACGGATGGTGGTGTTGATCTCCTCCTCGGTGAGCGAGTCGAGACTCGACGTGGCTTCGTCGAACACCATGACGGCGGGGTGACGCAGCAGTGCCCGCGCGATCGAGAGCCGCTGCTTCTCGCCGCCGGAGATCTTCATGCCGCCTTCGCCGATGGTCGTGTCCAGGCCGCGGTCGGCCCGTGCGAGGAGCGAGTCGCAGGCCGCCTGCTGCAGCACCGCGATACATTCCGCATCGGAGGCGCGAGGATTCACGAACAGCAGGTTCTCGCGAATCGTTCCGGAGAACAGTTGAGTGTCCTGGGTGACGAAGCCGATCTGCTCCCTGAGCAGTTCGAAGTCGATCTGCGCCCCCGGATGGCCGTTGTAGAGGATGCGGCCCTCGATCGGCTGGTACAGGCCCACCAGCAGCTTCACCAGGGTGGTCTTGCCCGAGCCCGATGGCCCCACGAAGGCCACCGTTTCTCCACGGCGGACGGCGAACGAGATCCCGGTCAGCGCGTTCCGTGAGGCGGATTGGTGCCGGAAGCCGACGGCGTCGAACTCCAGCGTCTCGATCCCGCCAAGCGGTGCCGGGGAGGTGGGGCGTGCCTCGCGGGGGATCTGCAGGATCTTGCCAAAGTTATCCAGCGAGACCTCGGTCTCCCGGTAGA
>JBDTTN010000021.1:0-13376 GCA_039930625.1 Gemmatimonadota bacterium
GGATGGAGGGCCGCCCAACCCGCCTTCACCACGACGCCGGGCCCCGGCTACAAGAACGCCTGGCACAAGGTCGAGGTGTATTTCCAGCTCAACACGATCCAGGCCGGCAAGGGCCAGAACGACGGCATCGCGCAGTACTGGTTCGACGGTCAGCTGCTGATTGATCACCAGAACGTGCTGTTCCGCACCGGGAGCAATCCGACCATGCAGTTCAACCAGTTCCTGATCGCCCCGTGGATCGGGGTCGGCTCGCCGGTGGCGCAGACGATGTGGGTTGACGACGTCGTGGTGGCGACCGGCCGAGTGCCATAGCCGGAGCGAGGCAGCTCGCAGGGTCCCGACGGCAACGGTTAGTATTGGGGCGGCAGAATTCGCACGCCTCCCTGACCACTGACGGCAGATGGCTCTCTCCCCCGCCAGACGCACCCGCTCCTTCCGCGAGTCTGTCATTCGCGGCATGTCCCGTCTCGCGGCGGAGCATGGCGCCATCAACCTGGCGCAGGGCTTTCCCAACTTCGCGGCGCCGGACCTGCTCAAGGAGGCGGCGGCCAAGGCCATCCACGACAACCTCAACCAGTACGCGATCACCTGGGGCGCGCGCCGCCTCAGAGAGGCGGTGGCACGAAAGTACGCCGGCTGGTATGGAATCGACGTCGATCCGGAGACCGAAGTCACCATCACCTGTGGGGCCACCGAGGCGATGATTGCGACGCTGATGGCGCTGGTGGATCCGGGCGACGAGGTCATCGTGTTCGAGCCGTTCTACGAGAACTACGGCCCCGATACGACGCTGTGTGAGGCGACGCCGGTCTACGTGCCGCTCTTTCCCGGGGAACCACTCGACCTCGATCGCCTGGCGCGGGCGTTCTCGCCGCGCACCCGGGCCATCATCGTCAACACGCCGGCGAACCCGGTGGGCCGAGTGCTCACCCGGGCGGAGCTCGAGGGGATCGGGGCGCTCTGCATCCGGCACGATGCCTGGGCGATTACCGACGAGATCTACGAACACATCCGCTACCACGGAGACCACATCCCGATGGCGACGCTGCCCGGGATGCGCAGCCGGACGATCACCATCAGCGGGGCCTCGAAGACCTTCAGCATCACCGGCTGGCGCATCGGTACGGTCGTTGCTCCCGCCGCGGCGACCGATGCCATCCGCAAGGTGCACGACTTCCTCACCGTCGGCGCGCCCGCGCCGCTGCAGGAAGGCCTCGCCGTCGCGATGGATGCACTCGGCCGCGAGTACTACGACGCGATGGCGGCCTCCTACCTCCGGCGCCGAGACCTGCTTTTCGGAGCGGTGGTGCAGGCCGGCTTCCGCGCGGTGGCACCGGAAGGGGCCTACTACATTCTCGCCGATTTCTCGGAGCTGTCCGATCTGGACGACACCGCCTTTGCCCACTGGCTGGCGCGGGAGCGGGGCGTGGCTCCCGTGCCGGGCTCCAGCTTCTTCAGCCGACCGGAATTCGGCCGCCGCTACGTCCGCTTCGTCTTCTGCAAGACCGACGATCTCCTCGAGGAGGCCGCTGCCCGGCTGCTCGGTGGCGGCTCCCGGGAGGCGAGGGACCTGCAGCGGTAACGGGGTGAGGCCCCGTTTGCTTCGCCGCCGAGCGCGCCATATCATTGGCTCCTGACTATGCGCCCGCGCCGTCCGTGCCTCCGATTCGGTGTCGCCCTTCAGGCGATCCTGCTGCTCGCCATCCAGATTGCGGATGGCAGCGGGGTCCACCGGTGTCCGGACCATGATAGCGGCCTCGGCGTGCTCGCCCTCGGCGCTTCGCAGGCGCAGGGTCATCACCATGGCGGGCATCACGACAGTTCCGGCAAGCACGGGTTCTGTCCATGCCTTGGTGCCTGCCACAATACGACGGTCGCGCTCGCCCCGTCCGGAGCTGTTGTCATCGGCGCCGCCCCGGTTTTCGTGGCGAGCGCAACTTCCGTCCTGCTCCCGATCCTCCGTTCGCAGGTCCCGCACCTCCTTCCCTTCGCGCTCGGCCCGCCCAGCTCCGTCCCGTCCAACTTCGTCTGAGACTTCCGCGCGGCGCACCCCACGGGGTGTCGGCTGCGTGGCGCGAGCCCACTCGTGCCGAGTGTGATCGCGTCCTACTCACGATCGACGAGACAGGATTCCATGAATGTCCATGTTGTAGCCAAGGCTGCGCGCGCAGCGCTGGTGCTCTGCCTGTTCCCCGCGGCGGGAGCCCTCGGCGCGCAGCAGGCCGACTCGACCCATCAGCACGGGGATACGCTCACCAGACCGGTGAAGCTGGAGGAGATCACCGTGACGGCCACTCGTGCCCGTCGAGATGCACCGTCAAGCAGTGTCACGGTCACGGCGGCGGACCTCCGAAAAGTGACCGCGCTCAACGCCTACGATCTCATTCGCCAGACCGCCGGGATCGAGGTGCACGACCAGGGGCAGGGGCCGGGTTTCGCCTCCGACGCCTCGGTGCGAGGCTTCAGCTCCGACCACTCGACCGACCTCGCGCTCTGGGTTGACGGCGTCCCCATCAACGAGCCGGTCAACGGACACTCCGAAGGGTACAACGACTGGGCGCTGCTTTTTCCGCAGGCGATCAGCACCGTCGACGTCATCAAGGGCCCGGGCAGCGCGCTCTACGGGAATTTTGCGTTGTCCGGAGTGGTGAACGTGCGGACCCTCGAGCGGATGACAGGCACCGAGGCGTGGACCAAGGGAGGCTCCTACGGCCGGCTGGAGGGTGCCGTCCTCACTGGCTTCGACCATGGCGGCACCGGCGGCGTGATCGGCATCCGAGGGGAGCGGGAAGGTGGCTGGCGCCCCAATTCCGGCTACCGGCTGGGCCAGGTCCACGGCAGGATCGTCCACAATCTCTCCGACCGCACCAGCCTCGATGCCGGTGTGGAGCTGTACGCCGCCGGTTGGAACAGCCCCGGGTTCATCACCGACAGCCAGTACGCGGCGGAACAGTTTGACGTGGTCTCCAATCGCACCGACCATGGGTTCAAGCGCCGCGGTCAGGAGCGGGTCAGTCTGCGGGTGCTCGCCGGACCCGACCTCATCTGGCGATCTACCGCCTTCGCGACCCAGGGGCGCTGGCAGCTCTTTCTTACCACACCGCCGGAAGGCGGCGGAGGAGAAGGGAGCGGGAGCCAAACCGAGGAAGAAGAGCGCCGCTACGGCTTCGGGGCGACGAGCGCGCTCACAATCTCCCGTGCCCGAGTGACGGCGACAGTCGGCTTCGAGGGCCGCTACGATCACGCCCACTACGAGAACTACTTCACGACCGATGCGGCGCGGGACTCGGTGCAGACGGCCGTGGTGGCCCGCCAGGCCACCGGCGCACTGTTCGTCGCGTCTTCCACCAATTTGGGTCACCACTTCCGCATGGATCTCGGGGCCCGGCTCGAGGCGCAGGATACGAGGGTCCGTCCTGACGGCGGTGGTTCGGCGCACGCAAGCAAATCGATCCTCGCGCCGAAGGCAGGCCTCCTGTATCACCTTCCGCGGCTCGCCAGCCTGTACGCGAATGTTTCCCGAGGCTTCCGGCAAACTGACGGAATTGTCGAGGACCCGACCCTGCCATTCATCAAGGCGTGGGCCTACGAGACGGGCGTGAAGCTCGATGCGGCCACAGTAAGTGCCTCGGTGGCGGTATTCCGGACGGACGTCGACAACGAGCAGACCTTCAATCCGGTCACCCTCGCTACCACCAGCGGCGGCCGAAGCCGGCGACAGGGGGTAGAGCTCGAACTCCGGCTCCGGCCCAAAGACGACATCACCCTGACGTGGGACTGGACCTTCAACGACGCTAGATATCAGCGGCTCGTCACCGCGGACGGTGACTCCCTCGACGGCGCCCGGGTGTTCAATACTGCGAAATACATCGGCTCTGCGGCGTTCGAAGTGGCGCCGTCTGCCTCGATCTGGCGGATTCGGCTCAGCACCAATGCGGTTGGGCCATACAGCCCCTTCGACATGCCTGGTGTCGTGATCAGGCCCTATGCGCTGGCCCACGCCTTTGGCAGCGTCCGATTCGGCACCGCGACTCTGGGGATCGGCGTGCGCAACCTGCTCGGCCACCGGTACCGCGAACTCGAGGCCGGCGGGTTTACTGTACCGGGCCAGCCCCGCACCGTCTATGGATCGCTGGACTGGGTCTTCTGAACCCACCAGCATCGCGAGAACCGCTCTTCGTTTCGCCTCGTTGAAGGGGTGCACCATCACCAGATCACCCCTTCTTCGAGGTTGTCATGTCGCTGTCACTTCGCGCCGGCTTCACTGCCGGCCTGCTGCTCGCCGCCGCGGCGCTTCCACTTGCCGCACAGGACTCCACGATGATGAAGAAGGACGCGATGGGCCCTGACAAGATGGCTCCCGTGATGATGGACAGGGGCATGATGGCGCCTCACGGCATGTTCGCCGGCGCGCACGATCACCGGGTCAGCGGGAGTTACGCGATCTCGGAGAAGGATGGCAAGCAGAGTCTCCAGTTGAGCACCGACTTCGCCCTCGACGGCGCCCCCGATCCGTACATCGTGCTCAGCGCGGATGAGATGGGCTCCGGCGCAAAGACGCTCAATCTCGGTGCGCTCAAGCGGAAGCAGGGCACCTCGAGCTTCGCCATTCCAGCGGGAACCGATCTGGCGCAGTACTCCCGTGTGCTGGTCTGGTGCAAGAAGTACAATGTCACCCTGGGTACCGCGGAGCTGGCGGCCGGCGGTGCGATGATGCATAACTAACCCGTGCCCGAACCGGACCCGCGTTCTCCCGGCTCCTTCTCGCCGGACCGCCTCGACGGCGGTCCGGCCGGTCGGCTGCTCAGTCTCGAGCGAGAGGCGTCGCTGCAGGCGCGGCTGCTCGCCCGGGATGAACGCGCCCTCGTCGAACTGGTGGAGATCGCGACGCCATGGCTCCTCGGTGTCGCCCAGGGCATGCTCTCCGATCGCGACGAGGCCGAAGAGGTGGTGCAGGAGGCATTCACGATCGCATGGCGGCGGGTGGACCTGTTCGATCGTGAGAGCGGCCGGCTCATTCCCTGGCTGCTGCGGATCACCCGCAACCGCGCCATCGACCGGCTGCGTGGCCAACGGCGTCGAGTGCTCAAGGCGCGCCGACTGGAGAGTTTTCAGGTATTCGGGGACGGATCCACCGCCCCGCAGGAACCCGACGAAGCGGCGCGGCCCGGTTGGCACGTGCACGAAACCGTGCACGCCGCCCTCCGCCAGTTGCCGGATGAGCAGCGGACGGTAGTTCACCTCGCCTACTTCGAAGGGCTCACCCATTCCGAGATCGCGGGTCAGCTCGGGATTCCTCTTGGCACCGTGAAGACACGACTGCGCCTCGCGTTCGACAAGCTGCGCGGCGGACTCGCCTCGATCAGAGACTGGGTTCTATGACATCGCACGAATGGTTCATCGAGCATCGCACCGCCTTCGTCATCCGCACCCTGGAACCGGACGAGGAACGGAGCTTCCGGGAGCATCTCGCCGGCTGTGCCGAGTGCAGGGCGGAGGTGGAGCGGAGCGAACGGGAACTGGCGTGGCTCCCCATGGGTGTGGCGCCGGTGACGCCGCGGCCCGGGCTCACCAGGTCCCTCGTGGATGGCGCCCTGGGTGCCAGGCGCCGCTCCCCAGGCTGGCTGGTGCCGGTTTCGCTCGCCGCCTCCCTCCTGCTCGCCGTGGGCTCGTGGTTCTGGGCCTGGTCGACCGTCCGGGGATTCGAAGACAGTGTCTCGGTGGAGCGGGAGCGGCTGGGCCGCGAGCTCGCGATGACGCGCGATACGCTGGGAATCATTCGTCAGGCAGGCATGGTCCGCCACGCGGATATTACCATGGGCGAGCACAAAGGCGGACTGATCATCTTCGCGGACACCGAGACGCACCGCTGGAACGTGATGGTATATGGGCTTCCCGCGCCGCTCCCCGGGCAGGTCTGTCAGTTCTGGTTCATCACCGATTCCGGCATGGTGAAGAGCGTGCCGGTGCAGACCCAGATGGGAGCGCCGGCCTTCGTGACGCTCGGCATGCCCAGCGCGCCGGGGAAGGTGATGGGGGCAGCGCTGACGATGGAGTCGGAAGGGTCCAGCAATCCCGCGCCGCAGGGGCCGCAGCTCGTGCATCTCATGCTCTAGTGCGGGCGAGTAGCGGCTTTGCTCGGGCGGCCTATGTTTTGGCGACATGATCGCACCGTCCCGTGCCATGCTTGCGCGCTATTTCCTCCGCCTCGGCGCCCTGGGGTTTGGCGGGCCGATCGCGCTCGTCGGCGGCATGCATCGCGACCTGGTCGAGGAGCTCGGCTGGCTCAGCGAGGAGGAGTATCGCGAGGGAATGGCGCTGGCCCAGCTTTCACCCGGGCCGCTCGCCGCCCAGCTCTGCTTCTATATCGGCTATGTGCGGGGGGGCTGGACCGGCGCCGCGATCGCCGGTGTCGCCTTCGTCCTTCCCAGCTTCCTGATGGTGGTGGGGCTGGGCTGGGCGTATGTGCGATACGGCGGCATGGCCTGGATGCAGGCCGTCTTCTATGGCGTCGGCGCCGCGGTGATCGGACTGATCAGCCGCAGCGCGTGGAAGCTCACCCGCAAGACCCTCACTCGCGACGCGCTCCTCTGGGGCATCGCCCTGGTCCTGGCGGTGACCACAATCGTGACTGGTCGCGAGATCGCCTGGCTGATCCTCGCCGGTGGCGCGATCGTCTGGCTCTGGCGCACTCCGCCACGCTGGCTGCGTCCCGGTCCGAGTCTGCTGGAGGGAGGGAGCATGCTGCTCCTGCTGCAGCTGCTCGGCTTCTTCAGTTATGCGGGAACCTTCGTCTTCGGCAGCGGGCTCGCCATCGTGCCGTTCATGCATGGCGGAGTCGTGCAGCAGTATCGCTGGCTCACCGAGAGTCAATTCCTCGACGCGGTGGCCGTCGCCATGATCACTCCGGGCCCGGTCGTGATCACCACCGGCTTCATCGGATACCTCGTTGCGGGCTTCGCCGGTGCCTGCGTCGCGGCGGGTGCGACGTTCCTTCCCTGTTTTCTCCTCACGGTCATTCCCGCGCCCTGGTTCCGCAAGCATGGCGAGCAACCCTGGCTCAAGGCGGTGGTCGATGGGATCACCGCCGGCGCGGTCGGCGCCATTCTCGGCGCCGTGGTTGTCCTCGGGCGCCAATCGGTGCGGGACCTGCCCACCGCTGCGATTGCCGGGACCGCACTCGTCGTGGCGGTGTCGTTCCGCCGGGTGCCCGAGCCGCTGATCGTGCTGGCGGCGGCGATGATGGGGCTGATTCTTCGTGGGGCGTGAGTCACCTGAGACGCGGACGGGTGCTCGGCACCGGGACGGGAATCCCCCGGGGCATCAGGCCGGCGAGGGAATCCGCATGGTGAAGGAGGCGCCTGCCGGGACGTCGTCCAGTGTCAGGCGCCCGCCGTGCGCCTCGACTATCGAACGGGCGATGGCGAGGCCGAGCCCGGAACCGGGGGTGCCGGTGTGGAGCCGTGCGAAGCGCTCAAACACCCGGTCTCGCTGATCGGGCGGTATTCCCGGCCCGAAGTCGCGCACGGTGACCCATGACCAGTGTTGCTCCTCATCGCTCGAGGTGCCGGTGCTGACTTCGATCGCGGCGCCCGGAGCGTGCACCATCGCATTGTGGACCAGCACCAGGATGGCGCGCTCCAGCAGGGTGGGGTCGCCGTCGACCGGCGCGGCCTCGAACTCGCCTCTCCGCAGCTCGTGTCCGGGCGCCGAGGGATGCGCGCGCGCGCGCGAGAGAACGTGATTCACCACGTCGTCGAGATAGATCCGCTGCCGGGCCGGGACGATGGCCTTGGCGTCGCCGCGGGCGAGGAGCAGCAGGTCTCCGACCAGCCCGCCCAGTTCGTTCGCCTCCGATGCAATCCGCTCCATCGCCTGCTGGTATAGCGCGACGTCGTCCTCGCCCCGCAGCGTTACCTCCGCCTCACTTCGCAGGATCGCCACCGGGGTGCGCAGCTCGTGGGCGGCGTCCGCCAGGAACTGGCGCTGCCGCTGGGCCACGCCCCGCTCCCGCTCGAGCGCGGTCGAGAGCCGATCGACCAGCAGGTTGAACGCGTCAGTGAGTGTAGTGATCTCGTCGCCGGCGGTGTGCCGCGGCAGCCGGTCGAAGCGCACCGTCCCCTTCGCAACCTCATTGCCGATCCGCTCCGCCGACTCCGCGACCCGGATGATCGGACGCAGCACGAGGCGCGCGGCAGACGCGCCGATGATCGCGCCGAGCACCAGGATGCTGGGGAGAATTGAGGCGAGCGCGCGAGAAAGCCGGACCAGTCGGCGGTCGAGCGGGAGCGTGCTCATCGCAATGGCCAGCTCGACCCCTTCGTCGAGCGGCACCCTGATGACGCGCGCAGGCCCATCCCGGAGGTGGAGGGTGAGCGGGCGCTCGAGGGGTCCGTTCGGGGGCACATCGCTGAAGTACGGTTCGTCGGGGATCCGCCGGCTGGCGGTGAGGAAGTGCCCGGTGCTGTCGAAGGCGACCAGCGTCCGATCACCGTATACCAGTTCACTCACGATGTGGCTGACCGTTGCACTGGTCGAGCCGAATTCGGTCCGGTCAATGCGGAAGAGCGACCGCGCGCCTCGGCCGGCATCGGCCAGACCGTCGTCGAAGTCCTGGTGATAGCCGCGGGCGAGGTAGAGATAAATGCCAAGGGCTCCGAGGCCCATGAGGACCGCGAAGCCCGCGGTGAAGACCAGCGCCAGCCGGACACGGAGCCCGAGCGGGTTCACCCGTGCCTGGGGCCCCGACCGGGATCCAGGGAATAGCCCGCCCCGCGGATCGTGTGAATCAGCGGTGTCAGGCCCGGCTGATCGATCTTGCGGCGGAGTCGAGAGACGTACACGTCGATGATATTGGAAAAAGGGTCGTAGTTCTCATCCCAGACGGCCGCGCTGATCGCGGCCCGGCTGCATACCTGTCCGGCATGCCGTGCAAGATACTCCAGCAGGGAATACTCTGTCGTGGTGAGTTCGATCAGAAGGCTGCGGCGCGTCGCCGTCCGCGTGGCCGGGTCGAGGGCCAGGTCGGCCACCTCGATGAGCGTCGGTCGGGATTCCGGCTGGCGCCGATGCAGGGCCCGGAGGCGTGCAAGCAGTTCGTCGAACGCGAAGGGCTTGACCAGGTAGTCATCCGCCCCGCTGTCCAGCCCGGCGACCCGGTCCTCGACCGAGTCCCGTGCCGTGAGCATGAGAATCGGCACCGGCACGGCCCGCTTGCGAAGGTCCGCTGCCAGGCCGAAGCCCGAACCGTCCGGCAGGTTCACATCGAGGATCACCGCGTCGTACCGCTCCATGTTGAGCTTCTCGCGTGCGATCGAGAGGCGGTCTGCCACATCAACGGCATGCGATGCCTGGCGGAGCCCGCGAGCGATGCTGTCCGCCAGTCTGGATTCGTCCTCGACCAGTAGTACGCGCAAGATGTCCGTCCCCTCAGTCGTCGCGGTCGCCATCGGATCTGCCTCCCTGCCTGGCCATGGTGGTGCTGTCGGCCGCGGTCATCACTGCGGCTTTCCCGTTCCGGAGTTCATCGTGCGGGATGCGGCCGCCGGCGTGCGCGGTCCCCCCGAAGCGGCAGGAATTGAGCAATACTCCGGCGAGCGTGAGCCCCGCAGTCGCACGGGCGCATTGCGCCCCGCCCGGCTCTGCCACAGGACGATCGCCCTCAGTGGGCCTGTCAGGGATCGCGTCAGTCCGGTCCCCGCGCGCTCCTCCTGCTCGCGCCCCAGCCGCCGCGGCGAGTCTTCGACCATTTCTTCCGCCTGGCGCCCGGTGAGGAAGACCGGATAACTCAACGCTGCCACGATCACTGCGTCGCCCAGGGCGGCGCGGACCACCTCGCGAGACCGCCGGACAAGTCCCCAAAGCAGTCACCCCGCGACAGTGGCGTCCCGATGATCGGGAGGTGGCTGAACATCAGGTGTATATGGGCGGCGTCCTCACGGACTCCAGGCGGGTCCTCGAATTGTGAACAGCAACCTACCCGTCCGGGATTAATTCATGATTAAATCCGGGGCCGGGTGGTCTGACAAAAAGGCCCGCACCGTGAGGGGTGCGGGCGAGATTCAGTCGCTTCGGGTGAGCTTCGGGGCTCGGCGCGCCTAGTCGTTGATCGGATCGCCACCGAGCTGGCCCGGGTCCTCGGGGGACTCCTCGGGGCTGTCATCGGACGGGATCGAGGCTCCGTCGGCGCCGAGCAGGCGGAACGCAGCCCACTGCTGGCGCTTGGCTGCCTTGGAGCGGGGACCGTTGTACATGAGCGACACGAGAAACATGCCGTCCTTGCGGCCCAGATATCCGACCAGCGTAGAGACGTTGCTCAACGTGCCGGTCTTGGCGTGGACCACGCCGGCCGCTGGCAGGCCCCCCGCCAGGCGGGCGAGCGTTCCCTGACCGTTGGCCGGGAGCAGCGAGGGGAAGTTCCGGCCCGCGGGAGTGTTCTGGAAATTGGCCATGTAGTAAATGAACGTCGCCGGGGTGACGCGGTCATCGTGGGACATGCCGCTGCCGTCGACCAGCTTGACTCCGCCAGCGACACCGGCCACCTGCTGCACATGCTCAGTCAGCAACTCGGGTCCCCGGTCTCGTCCCGCGGCCCAGCGGAGCAGGAGCTCGGCGCCGATGTTCAGGCTGCGGCGATTGATTTCATACGCGACAGAGTCGAAAGGGGCAGACTCGATTTCGGCGAGGACTTCGGTCGGATCGTTCTCGACCGCGATCGCCTGCGGAGTCCGATCCCACGCGATCCCTGCCTTGGCGAGCGCCTGTGCCCAGGTGGCGGCCAGCACGGCCTTGGTGTCTCCGGCGACAGTGACGAGCCGGCGCACTCCGGCGCGGGAACCCACCGCGCCCGTCACCAAGTAGCCGCCGTCCTTCATCCGCGTGATCCTGAGCCTGGAGCGGCTGCCCGCCACGGTCGTGGCGTGAATGTCCACGAGTGCGCCGAGGCCGCCGGGAGAGGTCTCGACGAGTACCGGCCGTGCCCCTGGCCGTGAGCCCGGCCGCACGTGCAGCCAGACGACATTCTCATGCAGTGTCAGTGAACCGATCAGCGGCGCGTAGATGCTGCCCCAGTTGCCGGCCCGCCACGCCTCGGGGAAATGCGCCTCGGCGGTGGTGCCATCGCTGCTGAGCACGCTGAGCGGTCCGCGCAGCAGTCGCACGCCTGACTGGGCGAGCTGATTGGCGAGGTCCTGCAACCGCGGTCCGCGGCCATCGGGACTCTCGAGTGTCGGGTCGCCATTGAGTTGCAGGGCCCAGCGTCCAGCCCACTCGCCGGTCGCATCATCCAGTTGCCCGTACCCGATGACCCGAGTCGCGCGGCGGGCATCCGAGCCGAGCACCGTGCGGGCGTACCCCGTAGTGAGCAGCTTGACGGTCGAGGCGGGGATGAGCGGGGTGTCCTGATTCACGCTCCACAGTATCTGTCCCTGCTGGTCGGCCACGACGATGCCCCAGGTTCCGGGAGCAGAGCGGTGCGCGGAGCGATACCAGCGGTCCAGTTTGGTCTTGAGGGCCGAGGGGAGCTCCTGCGCCGGCGCCCGCGATACAACCGCCGCGCTGAGGAGCGCGGCGGTGAAGATCAGAGCGGTGGGGCGGGTCAGGGAGCGCACTTTGTCGTAATCCTCGGCAGTTGCATCCGCTGCCTGAATGGGGCGGGCAGGCCGGTTCAATCTACGGGCCAGCCGATGTTTCACAAGTAGAGGCAAGGCAACGACTTGAAAGAACAGGCGTCCGGACGAGCCGCCGGTCGCCTGTGAAACAGAGCAAGAGGGGAGCCAGCGGCCATGGGGGTGATGGCCGTCACGCGGGTGCTATTTCAGAACCAGCTTGGCGATGGTGTTGAGCTGCATGTTGCTCGTGCCCTCGTAGATCGTGCCGATCTTGGCATCCCGATAGAACTTCTCGGCCGGATATTCCTTGGAGTAGCCGTAGCCGCCGAACAGCTCGAGGCACTGGGACGTCGTCCGGTCGGCGACCTGCGAGCTGAACAGCTTGGCCATCGCCGCCTCACGCTGGAAAGGCAGCCCCCGGTCTTTCATCCTGGCGGTGTTGTACACCATAAGCCTGGCGGCCTCGAGCTCGGTCGCCATCTGGGCGAGCTGGAACTGGACACCCTGGAACTCGGCGATCGGCTTGCCGAACTGTTTCCGTTCCTTCACGTACTGGATCGCCGCCTCGAGGGCGCCTTGCCCGACGCCGATCATCTGCGCACCAATCCCGATCCTGCCTTCATTGAGCGTCTCGATCGCGATCTTGTAGCCCTGCCCGACCGGGCCGAGCACGTTGGTTTTGGGGACTTTGCAGCTTTCGAGAATCAGCTCGGTGGTGCTTGAGGCCCGTATGCCGAGCTTGTTCTCCCGCTTGCCCACGCTGAAGCCGGCGAATCCCTTCTCGACCAGGAACGCCGTGATCCCCTTGTAACCCTTGCTGAAGTCGGTATTCGCAAAGATAAGAAAGAACCCGGCTTCACCGCCGTTGGTGATCCAGAACTTGCGCCCGGTCAGCTCCCAGTGGGTGCCCTTGTCGTCCGCCCTGGTCTCCAGCGCGAAGGCATCGCTGCCGCTGGCCGGCTCCGACAGGGCGAAAGCCCCGAGCAGGTCGACCGTCATCCGGGGGAAGTAGCGGGCCTTCTGTTCTTCGGTGCCCCAGCGCATGAGGGCGTTGTTGACGAGGGTATTGTGCACATCGACATAGATGGCCGCCGAGGCGTCGACTCTGGAGAGTTCCTCGATAGCGAGCACGGCCAGAAATATGCTGCCTCCCGCGCCTCCCCATGCTTCGGGGACTTCAATCCCCATCAGCCCCAGCTCGAACATCTTCTGAATGAGGTCGGGCCGGAACTGCGCGGCCTCGTCCATGGCGTGCACGTGCGGTTTCACCTCGGTCTCGGCGAACTCGCGAACCGTGGTGCGGAAGAGCTCCTCTTCTTCGGAGAGAAGGGTGAGCGGCTGGGCGGTGGAGGTGTCGGTCATGGGGCGTAAGCTATCCAGGGGCGTGCCGCGCGGACAGCCGTCGTCTTAACACCTTCCTGATGTCTCCCCCGCAGGTCCGGACACCATCCTGATACTCCCGGCCGCACCTTTCGCCGCATCCCGATCACCGAGGATCCCGTGGACGTCCTGTTGCTCCTGATCATCGTCATGCTTGCCGGGCTGACCTGGGGGTTGGTGCGGCTGTGCGAAAAGGTCTGAGGCCATGTCACTCCTGAACCTGGTCGTGGGCATCATCGCCCTCGGGCTGCTGCTGTACCTCTTCGTGGCGCTGCTCAAGCCGGAGTTCTTCTCATGACCGCCAACGGCTGGCTTCAGCTCGCCCTCTACCTCGGGGTCCTGCTCGGGCTGGCGAAACCGCTGGGCGGATTCATGGCCCGGGTCTAC
>JBDTTN010000022.1:0-13299 GCA_039930625.1 Gemmatimonadota bacterium
CGATAAGCTCGTCGACAAGCGCCGCAGGCCAGCCGGCTTGTGAGGCGGGCAACTGCGGGGAGATCACGATGAATGGCAGGGTAGCGACTCGGCATCAAGACCCGGTTCCGGGGTGGGGTCGTGCGCGTAATAGACTGTGGCCGACCTGAGGAGGACGATCGACGCCTCGAGTGACGTCGCGCCGGAACGCGGCCTCGGCCCTACGACACCCCAGAGCACATCGGAGGGCAGCTGAACGGGCCCTGCAGCCTTTGGAAGCACACCAGACTAGAAGGAGAGCGACAGGTAGAAGCTTGCTCCGGCGCATGGAAACCGGTTTGCAGGAGGGACAGCTGGATCTGGGGCAGAGGGCGTGCCCTGCTGTAACTCCATACTCCACTGGTGGTTGGCGATGAGCCTCGGGACAGCTTGGGCGCGAAGTGCCCCCGCCCTTGCGGGCTGCCGTCAGTCGAGCCCTTGCCGGGTCCAGGGCCACTCCATAACTTGCTGGTCAGCAAGCAAGTTCAAATTACTCTGGAATCAGGCTCTCCATGGGGCGACCGCCGGACAAGGAACGCAATGCGGCTCGCACCCGGGAGGCGATTCTGGACGCGGCCGAGCGGCTCTTTTCCGAGCATGGCTACGACGCGACCAGCCTCACCGACGTCGGGGCGGCCGCGGGTGTATCTCGGGGGACGCCGGGGTACTTCTTCGGCTCGAAGGAGCAGCTCTATCGGGATGTGCTGGAACGCTGCCTGGAGCGGGTGCGTGCTGCGGTACGGAGCGGTCGCGAGCGGGCGTTGGCGAGTCAGGAACCGCCGGCGGTGGTGCTCGCGGGCGCGGTGGGGGAGTACTTCGACTTCATCTCCGCCAACCCCGACTTCGTCCGCCTCCTCGAACGCGAGGCGCTGGATGGAGGAAAGCAGATCGCGACCCTGCCACCCCACCTGGAGGCGGCTCAGGAGGCACTCGGCGCGATCGTCACCGAGCTGGCGCTGGATCCGGCCGATCAGGCCGAGGCCCGCCAGCTGATGGTCAGCATGCTGGCGCTCTCGTGGTTCCACGTCGTGCATGCCTCCACGGTGCTCCGGGCACTTGGAGTCGATGCAATGGACCCCGCGTTTCGTGAGGAGCGCCGCCGGCATGTCGTGAACCTGGTAGTACAGGGAGTACGCGGGCGGCTGGGCGGGGCCGGGGTATCGGAACCTTCCGGCGACCCCACGGCCTCCGCGCTCAGTGACCGTCACTCATAGCGGCCCGGCCGCAGCCGATACTCAGGACACGCCCCAGAGGAAGTTCACCATGCCCAACGTGATGATGCCCGAGCCGAAGACCGCGGGGACCCCCGCGACGCCGCTGGCCACCGAGAAGGAAGCGCGGGAAGTCGCGGAGGCCGCCCGGGAGCATGACTGGCAGGCGCCGAGTTTTGTCAGGCAGCTCTTCGAGGGGAACTTCCAGCTCGGCCTGATCCATCCCTACCCCGAGCCTTCCGCCGCGGACGTCGAAAAGGCCCGGCCATTCATCGAGAAGCTCACCGCCTTCATGAGCACGCAGGTGGACAGTGACCGGATCGACCGGGAGGGGAAGATTCCGCCCGAGGTGATCCAGGGACTCCGCGACCTGGGGGCCTTCGGCATCAAGATTCCGGAGGAGTACGGCGGCCTCGGGCTGTCGCAGCTCATGTATACCAAGGCGATCGGCGTGGTGACCAGTCAGGATGGGAGCATGACGGCGCTGCTCTCGGCCGCCCAGTCGATCGGCGTCCCCACCCCGCTCAAGCTCTTCGGGACCGCGGAGCAGAAGAAGAAGTATCTGCCCCGGCTGGCGAAGGGTGCGATTTCCGCATTTGCGCTGACCGAAGCGAACGTCGGCTCCGACCCGGCCGGCCTCGCGACTCATGCGGAGCTCTCCGCGGATGGGACGCACTACATCCTGAATGGCGAGAAGCTCTGGTGCACCAACGGAACGGTGGCCGAGCTCTTCGTCGTCATGGCCAGAACCACGGGGAAGAAGATCACGGCGTTCATCGTCGAGGCGGACTGGCCCGGCGTGGAGGTCGTCCAGCGGCTGCATTTCATGGGGCTCAAGGCGATCGAGAACGGCGTCATCCGCTTCACCAATGTGAAGGTGCCGGTGGAGAACATCATCTGGGGTGAGGGGAAGGGCCTCAAGCTGGCGCTGATCACCCTGAACACCGGGCGGCTGACGCTGCCGGCTTCGTGTGTTGCGGGAGCCAAGAAGTGCCTTGAGATCGTGCGCCGGTGGGGAAATGAGCGGGTCCAGTGGGGTCAGCCCGTCGGCAAGCACGACGCGATCGCGCAGAAGATCGGCCGGATGGCGGCTGAGACCTTCGCAATGGAGGCGGTGAGCGATCTCGCGAGCCTGATGGCGGACGAAGGCAAGCGCGACATCCGGCTGGAAGCCGCGATCGCCAAGATGTGGAACACCGAGCTCGGCTGGCGTATCGTGGATGACACCCTGCAGATCAAGGGCGGGCGCGGCTACGAAACCGCCGACAGCCTCCGGTCCCGCGGCGAGCGGCCCGAACCGGTGGAACGGATGCTGCGCGACTTCCGCATCAACCTCATCTTCGAAGGCTCCTCCGAGATCATGCGGCTGTTCATCGCCCGTGAGGCCGTTGACACTCACCTCAAGGTGGCCGGCGCGCTGATCGATCCCAAGTCGACCGGTTCGCAGAAGTTCCAGGCGCTGCTCAAGTCGGCGGCGTTTTACGGAATCTGGTACCCGAAGCTCTGGATCCCCTTCAAGGGGTGGTTCGGATACGGCGAGTTTGGCCGCCTGTCAGGCCACATGCGCTTCGTGGAGCGCTCCAGTCGGAGGCTGGCGCGGAATCTGTTCCATTGCATGGTCCGGTTCGGACCCAAGCTGGAGAAGAAGCAGGCAGTGCTGGGGAGGCTGGTGGAGATCGGCGCAGAGCTGCTCGCGATCTCCGCCTCGTGTGCCCGGGCGCAGATGCTGCTCAAGAAGGCGCCGAAGGAAACCGGTCCGCGGGAGCTGGCGGACGTCTTCAGCCGCCAGGCGCGCCGCCGGGTGGAGCAGAAGTTTCACGAGCTATGGGCCAACGACGACGACGTCACCTACACCACCGCGCGCCACGTGCTCGACGACCACTTCCTCTGGCTTGAGTCAGGCATCGTCAAGAGCCCCTACTGATTTCCAGGCGCCAGCACCAGCGCGGGGCGGACCGAGTGGTCCGCCCCGCGTTGCGTTCGTACCAGCCCTCACGCCGGGTTCAGGACGGCGGGCGGGCGGCGCAGGTATAGCCGTAGGCCAGCTGCTGCAGCGATCCGCCCCGGTCCTCGAACAGGCCGCTTACCGTGACGCAGTTCTCGAGTGGCGCCTCCAGGGCAACACTGCCGCGATAGCGGCCCGCCACCTTGGCGCGGGGGTGCTGGCGTTCGAAATCCACCCGGGACATCCGGCCGGTGGCGGCAGGGTCAACGACCAGGACGAGGCGCTGGGTGGTGTCGAAGTAGAGCGTCGGCGATTCCTTCGTCTCATCCACCTTGAAGCTCGGCCGGATCACCACACCACCCAGGGTCCAGCGTGGCTCCGGCGACAGCCGCCGAGGCACCCGCGCACTGGCCAGCGCCTCATGCTGTCCGCGCTGGGCGAAGATCCGCTGCACATCGGAGAGCGTCGTGCTGCCCAGAATCAGCCCGACCATGTCCGCCCCATCAGCGCTGGTTGGGACGACATGCACCGCCGCCTGCTGGGCGAGCAGGGGTGCCTGCAGCGCGAGGAACAGTCCGAATGTGTGACGCAGAACACGCATTGAAGGGTCGTCCTGAGTGGGTCAACCAACTGAGGGGCAACCTGCGTACCGTCTGGAGCGGCTCGCCTAAACCGTTGCGGTGAAAGGCCGTCGAGCGCATTGACCTGGCAGCCCGGCCACGGAGCACCGGCAACCCGCGGCCGATGCGGGGAACCGCGTCTCGGCGGAGCGTGGCGGCGGGGGAGCGGATTTCGGCTTAGATTGACGGCGTCAATCGAATTGGCGCCCACGATCAACGGGTGATCACACCGGTCGCGTTTACGGCATGGGAGGGTGGGATGGCGACAGCGGAGGGGCGGACTCTGGCGTTCGTGGGGCCTGAGCAGGTGGACGTGGCCGGCCTCGAGACCTTCGGCTATGAAGGGCCGGAACAGGAGATCCTTACGGAGACCGATGAGTTCAGCGCCGTCTGTCCCTACAGCGGGCTGCCGGATTTCGCGAAGCTGACGATTCGCTACGTGCCGGCCGCGAAGTGCATCGAGCTCAAGAGTCTCAAGTACTACATCACCAGCTACCGCAATGTCGGCATCTTCCAGGAGCACGCCACCGCGAAGATCACCGAGGACCTGTCTCGCGCGCTCGAACCGAGGTGGATCGAGGTGAAGACGGTCTACAATGTCCGCGGCGGATTCCTCACCACCTGCACAGTGCGGCTGCCTCCGGCCTGATCCCGGTGGGGGATTGCGCAGAACGACGGAGGGCGATCCCAACCGGGCCGCCCTCCGTTCTGTTTCCCCCGCACCGGCAACACGCGATCACGCGCCCCGCAGCCTGGTGTCAGGCGGTGCGCCGATCAGCCGATCGGCAAGGCTGCGGATTCGGTCGCTGTCCGGCACCGCCGCGACCCACCGGGTGGGGACCGCCTGCTCACCATCACGCGCGCCCATGAGACCTCCCGCCACCGCCGCGTTGGTGTCGGTATCGCCGCCGGCGTTGGCCAGCCAGACGAGTCCTCGCTCGAGTTTCGGCTCGTGGTAGGCGAACCAGAGCGCGATCTCGACCCCGTGAACGACGTACCCCGCCGAGGGCCCCGCGACCGGCAGCTCCTCCCGCTTCTCCAGCGGCACTCGACGAACCGCCGCGAGCAACTCCTCCGGTGCCTGATTGCTCTTTAGTGCCTCGATCACATCCCCGATGAAATCGCGGCGCCCGCCGAGGAAGCAGGCGGCCGCCACGTTCACCGCCACGGCGCCCCAGGCGCAGCGCTCGTCGGGATGAGTCAGGACCGCGGTGTGATAGGTGCCGCTGATGAGATTCGCCGGCTGGGCATAGGTCCGGAGTGCCACCGGCAGGCAGCGCGAGATGGTGCCGTTGCCCGCCTGGCCACCGGTCGAGGCCGGCGGCGAATCGTGGGTACGGATGTGACGCAGCGCCGTTCTGGTCCAGACGCCGATTCCGCGGCCGTCGTGCTCTTCCCACTCGGCCCAGCGGAGCGCCAGCCGATGCAGATCCACGTCGGGCTCGAGCAGCTCCTCTGCGAGGATCAGGGTGAGCGCGAGGTCGTCATCATACGGAGAATCGTCTCGATCCTGCCGCAGCACCTCCCGAAGCCCCCCGGGAAATTCCGTGGCGATCCGCTCGGCGGTCGCCAGCAACTCGGTTGGCACACCGAGTGCGTTACCGGCAGCGTGTCCGAGCAACGCGCCACGCGCGCGACTTGTGAGGTCGGGAGGAGTCATGAGCACAATCGCGAGAGAGCCCAACATGCGTCGAGGTGGCACCAAGCCCCCTGCCGATGGAGGCCAACCCGTTGGCGCCTCTAAGGTAACCGCGTCGCAGCCACCGCTTACCGGCGGCAGTCATGCGCCGTTCATGAGCCGTCTGGCGCCACTCGCCGCAGCCGGATTCTTCGGTCTGGCGCTGTGGGGCGTGCACCATACGCTGACAGGGGTGAGTTACGGGACACTTTGGCACGCCATCCTGTCCGTACGACCCCATCAGCTCGCGTTCGCCAGCCTGCTGGCGCTTCTCGCCTACTTCGCACTGACGGGATACGACGTCCTCGCGCTGCGCTACGTGAAACATCCCCTTGGCTACCCGCGCACGGGCCTCGCGTCGTTCATTGCGTTTGCCTTCAGCAACAGCGTGGGCCTCGCCCTGCTTACGGGTGCATCGGTTCGCACCCGGCTGTACTCGGCGTGGGGCCTGCCCACTCCGCTCATCGGACGGATTGTGGCCTTCGGTGCCGCCACGCTATGGCTCGGGGTGCTGGCTGTGGCTGGCACGGCGCTCGTGGCGGAGCCGACCACCATTGCCACACTGGTGCACGCTCCGGCGCCGGCCATGGTGCTCACCGGGGTCGTCGGGTTGAGTGTCGTCGCGCTCTATCTTGCCTGGTGCGGAATCTGGCGCCGGCCGCTGGCCATCCGCGGCTGGGCATTCGAGCCTCCCACGCTGTCGATCGCCCTCTGTCAGCTCACGGTCTCGGTGGTCGAATGGCTCGCGGCGGCAGGCATCCTGTACGTGCTGCTCCCGACCGGTACCGGGATCTCGTACCCCGCCTTCGCCGGTCTTTTCGTCGTAGCGCAGGGGTTGGGGCTGGCGAGCCATGTGCCTGGCGGACTGGGCGTCTTCGAGGGGACGATGCTGGTGCTTGCCGGCCAACGCCTGCCGGTCACTGAGCTCGCAGGCGCGCTGCTCACCTTCCGGGTGATCTACTATTTCATCCCGCTGCTCGGCGCCACAATCCTGCTCACGGGACATGAGGGTCTGCAGCACCGTGCCCTGCTCGGAAGGGCTTCCCGCGCCATCGGGCGACTGGTTCCAGCCTTCACCCCGCCGTTGCTCGCAATCACAGTCTTCTCCACAGGCAGCATCCTGCTGATGTCAGGCGCCACGCCGACCTCTGCCTGGCGGCTTGATCTCCTGCAGCGGCTGGTCCCACTCCCGGTGCTCGAGGCATCACACTTCCTGGCGAGCCTCGCTGGCGCCGGCCTGGTGCTTCTCGCCTACGGGCTCTATCGGCGACTGAACGCCGCGTGGTTGCTGACCGCGATGCTGCTTGCTGCAGGCGCCGTCACTTCAGTGCTGAAGGGCCTCGACTTCGAGGAGGCCACGGTGGCCATCCTGGCCCTCGGAGCCCTGCTTCCCGCCCGCGCCGCCTTTACACGGCGCAGTTCGCTGCTTGCGGAGAGCTGGACCCCCGGCTGGGTCATCGCGGTCGCTGTCGTCCTGGCCACATCGGTGTGGCTCGGCTTCTTCGCGTATCGGCATGTCGAGTACTCCAACAGCCTGTGGTGGCAGTTTGAGTTCGGCGCTGATGCACCCCGGTTCCTTCGGGCCACAGTCGGTGCGATGAGCGTCGCACTCCTGCTTGCCCTGGTACGCCTGCTGCGCCCGGCGCGACCCGTTCATGTGGCCCCGACTCCGGACGACCTGACACGCGCCGCCGCAATCATCGCGCGCCAGGGTCAGGCGCTGGGCAACCTCGCGCTGCTCGCGGACAAGACCCTGCTGTTCAATGATGAGGGGACGGCCTTCCTGATGTATGCCGTGCAGGGCCGCAGCTGGATCGTCATGGGCGATCCGGTCGGCAGTGACGAGGATTCCGCCGATCTCGCTTGGCGCTTCCGCGAGCTGGTGGATAGCGCCGGCGGCTGGCCGGTGTTCTACGAGGTGAGCCGTCACCGGCTGCCCATCTACCTCGAGCAGGGGCTGACGCTCCTGAAACTCGGCGAGGAGGCCAGGGTGCCGCTGCCAACCTTTTCGCTCGAGGGTAGCTCCAGGGCCCGATTCCGCAACTGGCGCAACGCCGCGGAAAAGCAGGGGTGCCAGGTCGAAGTTCTGCCCGCGGGTGCCGGCGACGCATTGCTCGAGGACCTCCGCCGCATCTCCGATGACTGGCTCGCCGCCAAGCGGACCCGGGAGAAGCGGTTTTCGCTCGGTGCATTCTCGGCCGAATATCTTCGCCGCTGCCCGCTCGCGGTGGTACGCCAGCACGGCCGGCCGGTCGCCTTTGCGACGCTGATGACGACCGAGACCAAAGACGAGCTGACACTGGACCTGATGCGGTATGCATCGGACGCTCCTCCCAACGTCATGACCTACCTGCTGGTGCAGCTCATGCTCTGGGGGCGGTGCAACGGCTATCTGTGGTTCAGCCTTGGCATGGCACCGCTCGCCGGGCTTGAGCAGCGGGCGCTGGCGCCGCTCTGGCACCGGGCCGGCGCATTCGTGTTCCGGCAGGGTGAGAGCTTCTACAACTTCAAGGGGCTCCGCGATTACAAGGATCGCTTCGATCCCGTCTGGGAGCCGCGCTATCTCGCGTCCCCCGGAGGACTCGCACTGCCCTTCATCCTGACGGACGTCGCCACGCTGATCGGCGGCGGCATCAAAGGAGTCTTCGCAAAATGACCGCGGCTCTGCTGCTCCTCGCCTCGGCGCTAACCTCTGCGCCGCAGACGCCCGCTTCCGACTCGACACTGTCCTTCGGGCACTTCGGCACCATCAGTATCTATCGTCCGGCGGCCGCACCGACCTCGGTGGCCCTCTTCTTTTCCGGGGATGGCGGCTGGAATCAGGGCGTGGTGGACATGGCTCGCGCGGCGGCGGCCGACGGAATCCTCGTCCTCGGCGTCGACACCCCTCGCTACCTGAAGGCAATGGATGCCAGGGGAGATCGGTGCAGCTACTTCGCTGCCGATGCCGAGGCCCTGAGCCAGTACGCGCAGAAGAGCCTCGGCCTCGCGCACTACCAGCCCCCTGTCCTCGTCGGCTATTCCTCGGGTGCGGGCCTGGTCTACGCCACACTCGCACAGGCACCCGACAATACCTTCGAGGGTGCCCTGAGCATCGGCTTCGACCCGCTGCTCCCTACACAGACGTCACCGTGCGATCGCAACGGACTTGCCAGCTCGCTGGGTCCGAACGGACGCGGTCGCCGGGTCGGCGCCGTGACAAGGTTGTCGGCACCGTGGCTGATCCTGCAGGGCGAAGCGGACGTCGTCTCACCCATTGACCAGGTGGCGGCGTTCACGAAGGACATTCCGGGGTCGGAAATCGTCCGGCTGCCCCATGTCGGCCATGGTTTCTCCAAACCGCCCACCTGGATGCCGCAATTCAGGAATGCGCTCACCCGCCTCATTGCCGCACCTGCGGGCGATGCAACGGCGCGGCCAGCTCCCCTCGGCGCATTGCCCGTGGTAGAGCTCCCGGTGCCTGCGAACCCGGCCGACTTCTTCGCCATCGTACTCTCCGGCGACGGTGGCTGGGCCAGTATTGACAAGCAGATTGGCGAGGAGCTGGTGAAGTCCGGAGTACCAACAGTGGGATTCAACTCCCTGCAGTACTTCTGGCAGAAGCGCAGCCCCGAGGAGATCTCGGCGGACCTCGCGCGGATGATCCACCATTATCAGGCCGAGTTCCACCGCGAGCGGGTGATTCTGATCGGGTACTCACTGGGAGCCAATGTGCTCCCCCTGATGACCTCCCGCCTGCCGACAGAGCTTCTCGATCAGGTACAGCTGATTGCCTTCCTCGGGCTGGAGCACCAGACCGACCTGGAATTCCGCATGGGTGACTGGCTCGCGGCCCAGCATCCCGCCGCCTTCAAGCTCCTGCCGGAGTTGCAGAAGCTTCAGGGCCGCCCAATGCTCTGTGTCTACGGCAACAAGGAAGGCGACACCCTCTGCCCCGACCTCCCCGCAGGGCTGGCGGATGTGGTCGAAATCAAGGGCGGGCACCACTTCGACGGGGACTTCCGCGGACTGGCGCGGCTGATCCTGTCGCACGTGAAGCCGGAGGTGCGGAGTCCCTGAAGCGCACTTCACTCTTTCCGGCCCCATTCCGCCTCCGGCCCCGCATCGCTTATCTTTGCCGCTCCCATCCAATGAAGAGCCGCGCGTGTCCAAGGATTCCCTCACCATCACCGACAATCGCACCGGCAAGCAGTACGAGCTGCCGGTGAGCGAAGGCACCATCAAGGCCGCCGACCTCCGCCAGATCCGCACCGGCGAGGACGACTTCGGCCTGATGTCCTACGACCCAGCCTTCCTGAACACCGCCTCCTGCCGGAGCGCAATCACCTTCATCGACGGCGACAAGGGCATTCTCCGCTACCGGGGTTACCCGATCGAGCAGCTGGCCGAGAAGGCGAGCTTTCTGGAGACCGCCTACCTCCTGTTCCAGGGCGAGCTGCCTACTCGGACCCAGCTCGACAAATGGGAGACCGATGTCAGGTACCATACCTACGTCCATACCAACATCATCAAGTTCATCGAAGGCTTCCGCTACGACGCGCACCCGATGGGGACGCTGCTCGGTGCGGTCGGCGCCCTCTCGACGTTTTATCCCGACGCCAAGCACATCGAGGACCCGGCGAGCCGCTATCTGCAGCGGGTCCGCCTGATCGCCAAGCTCCCGACCATCGCCGCCTTTGCGTTCCGGCATTCACGCGGGCTTCCCTACGTCTTTCCGCGGAACGACCTGAGCTACATCGGCAACTTCGTGAACATGACGTTCGAGATCGGCGGCCGGCACGAGCCCAATCCGGTGCTGCAGCGGGCGCTCGAGATCCTGCTGATTCTGCACGCCGATCACGAGCAGAACTGCTCCACCAGCGCGGTGCGGAGCGTCGGCTCCTCGCACGTCGATCCCTTCTCCGCCGTGTCGGCCGGCATCGCGGCGCTCTACGGCCCGCTGCATGGCGGCGCCAACGAGGCGGTGCTGCAGATGCTCGATGAGATCGGCGACAAGAAGAACATCCCCGGCTTCATCGCCGAGTGCAAAGCGGGTGGCGGGCGGCTGATGGGCTTCGGCCACCGGGTCTACAAGTCGTACGACCCGCGCGCCAAGCTGATCAAGAAGGTGGCCTACGACGTCTTCGAGCAGACCGGACTCAATCCCAAGCTGGAAATCGCGCTGGAGCTGGAGCGCATCGCGCTCGAGGATGACTACTTCATCAAGCGGAAGCTCTATCCGAACGTGGACTTCTATTCGGGGCTGATCTACCAGGCCATGGGCTACCCGACCGACTACTTCACCGTGCTGTTCGCGCTGGGCCGGCTGCCGGGGTGGATCGCGCAGTGGGAGGAGATGCTCGGCGACAAGGAACAGAAGATCTCCCGGCCGCGGCAGATCTATACCGGCTACGACGAGCGGGACTTTACGGCGATCGCGATGCGGGGATGAACGAGGTCGAGCTGGATGAACGGCTCTCCCGCCCGACTCAGGGTGTCCTCGAGGTCCTCCGGCAGCTCCCGGGGGACCTTCTCATTCTCGGTGCGGGCGGCAAGATGGGGCCCACGCTCGCCCTGATGGCCCGCCGCGCGCTCGATCCGCGCCATCGAGTCCTCGCAGTTTCGCGGTTCTCCGACGAGCGACTCCGGAATCGCCTGGAGGCCGCCGGCATAACCACGATCACCGCCGACCTGCTCGACGCCGCAGCCCTCACGCAGCTCCCCGACGCACCCAACCTGATCTTCATGGCTGGGCAGAAGTTCGGCACCCACTCGGCGCCGCATGTCACCTGGGCGATGAATGCGATCGTTCCGGCGCTGGTGGCGGAGCGGTTCGCCGGTCGGCGCACGGTCGTCTTCTCCACCGGCAATGTCTATCCGCTGACGCCGGTGAGTTCCGGCGGCCCCACCGAGTCGCACCCGGTCGGTCCGCTGGGCGAATACGCGATGAGCTGCCTCGCACGGGAGCGGATCTTCGAGCACGCGGCGGCGAAATACGGGACGCCGGTCGCCATCGTACGGCTCAACTATGCCATCGATCTCCGCTACGGCGTGCTGGTGGATATCGCGCGCAGGGTCCGCGCCGGCGAACCGGTCGCACTGACTATGGGGCATGTGAATGTGATCTGGCAGGGAGATGCCAACGCCCGGGCGCTGCAGTGCCTGGCACTGGCGGCAGCACCGGCCGCGGTCCTCAATGTCACCGGCGGCGAGACGATCAGCGTCCGCTGGCTGGCGAAGCGCTTTGGGGAACGATTCGGAGTGGCGCCACGGTTCACCGGCGTGGAGGCCGGAGATGCGCTGCTCAGCGATGCCTCGCGGTCTATCGAGCTCTTCGGCCCGCCCAGTGTCGGGCTGGAGCCGATGATCGGCTGGGTGGCCGAGTGGCTCGAACAGGGCGGCCCCCTGCTCGCCAAGCCAACCCGCTTCGAGGAGCGGGAAGGCCGCTTCTAGCCCCAGCCGCTACTTTCCGGCCCGCACCAGCTGTTCCGCCGAGGCACTGATCAGCGTCGCCTCGTCCACCAGCACCGCCGCGACCCGCCCGATCTGCTCCTGCGCCAGCACCCACTGCTTCTGCTCGATCGCTTCCCGAATCCCCGGCAGCGTCTTCACGCCGTACCCGGTGTAGAAGCCCGGAGCGTAGATCAGATGGGTGAACCAGCTCCGGTTAGGCAACCCTTCCGGGCTGGTCAGCCGGCGCTCGCTCTCGAGCAGCCTGGCGTTGAGACCATCCGCCGCCGCGCGGCCGTAGCCCGCACCCTCTCCCACGCCCGCCGCGACGAACGCCGAGTCATAGCGGGCCGCGCTCAGCTTCAGGGAATCGAGGGCATTCTCCAGCGGCGCGAAGTTCAGGTGCGGCGGCACCTCCTCCCGCGGCGGTGCGCTATACGGTGCCCGCACATTGTTCGTCGCCGGGTACACCCCCTCATCGAGCTGCAGGTTCCGCTCCCGCGCGGCGTCCTGACGATCCGCCAGCAGCTTCTTCACCTCGTCGGCGTACTTCCCGACGTTGTCGGCCAGCGCGGTGAAGTCGAGCGGCAGGAGTTCGGCACCGGCGAGCCGCAGCACCGCGGTGCCCACCGTCTGCGCCAGCGCCCGGCCATAGACAAAGCTGGTATCGCTGAAGTGGGTGTACCAGTAGAAGTCATCGTAGATGGAGTGATAGATGCCGCCGTCATCCTCTCCGCCATACCCGAGGTTCAGCGAAGCGACACCCAGGTGCTGCAGGAAGGGCGTGAAGTCGGAGCCGGAACCGAGCGGCTCCAGTCGCTGATCGGATCGCTGCCGCGCCTCGGTGCGCAGCTCTGGCGTGCCAAAGCGGATCGCGGCGAGCTGACTCCGCTTCCAGGCGGTGAGCCCTGTCTCCGGGTCCTCGATATCCCGCGCCACACCGTTCATGAAGCGTTCGAGTGTGTGCGATCCACCCATGCCCAGATAGCCGCGGCCGTTGCCGTCGGTATTGATGTAGACTGCAGCATGCTGGCGCAGCTCGACCGCATGGGCCTCGACCCACTCTGTCGAACCGAGCAGTCCCGGCTCCTCCCCGTCCCACGCCGCGTAGATGATGGTGCGGCGCGGTTTCCAGCCCTGCTTGAGAAGGGTGCCCATCGCGCGGGCCTCCTCCAGCAGTGCCACCTGGCCGGAGATCGGATCTTCGGCGCCATTCACCCACGCATCGTGATGGTTGCCGCGAATGATCCACTGGTCCGCTGCGCCAGTCCCGGGAATGGTCGCGATGACATCGTAAACCGGCCTCGTGTCCCAGTTGAATTGCACCTTGAGGTGCACCCGAGCGGGCCCGGGGCCCAGGCGATAGGTGAGCGGCAGTCCACCGCGCCACTCGGCCGG
>JBDTTN010000023.1:0-13251 GCA_039930625.1 Gemmatimonadota bacterium
GCGTGCACCGGGGGTTCCCCCGAGCGCAGATGACGAAGGTGGGGCGAGGTCACAATCAGTTGGCTTTCTCCGCGCACGGTACGAGGAGCGTTCCGCCGACCTGCCCGGACCCGGTGCCGGGAAGTCGCGCGTGACGTGGTCCTGTCGGGCCGTGCACTACGCAGTAATGAGGCGGGGGCCGTTCGGCCCTCCGCGGAATGAGCGCGTGGTCCCAGACCGGGCTTCCCTTCCTCGTCCCATGTTTCCCGGACATCGTCAGGGGAACCGCGGGGGCTGGAATCCCCTCCACCACCGGGTCGGGGGGAGGGAAGGCTGGCGGGAAGCGCGGCGCCTGGCCACGCGGGGGGGAAATGTAGGTAGTGGCAGGAGTTGCGGGTAGGGCTCAGGCTTCCGCCAGCAGGGCGACGATCCGTTCGCTGGCCCGGCCGTCCCATCCTTCGGGGCGCCCGGGATGAAAGCCACCGGTGCTGCGAAGCCGAAGGACCTCCGCAATCGCAGCATTGATCCCGACCCGGTTCGAGGGCACGAGCCGGTTGGTGCCCTCACTGATCGTGACCGGCCGCTCGGTGTTCGCGCGAGCAGTCAGGCAGGGCACACCCAGTACCGTCGTCTCTTCCTGCAGGCCGCCGGAATCGGTCAGGACGAGCGTCGAACGATCCACCAGCGAGATGGTCTCGAGGTAGCTCAGCGGCTCGAGCAGGGTCACCCGCTCCGCCAGATGCCCCAGCCCGAATTCCGCGATGCGTTGCCGGGTGCGGGGATGAATGGGAAAGATCACCGGCATCTGCTTCGCCAGATCGTCGAGGGCACCGAGGATCGCTCCCAGGGTCTCGGCGTGATCGACGTTGGATGGCCGGTGGAAGGTGCAGAAGGCGAACGGCTTTCCGGCCACCCCGTGCGCCTCGGGCGTATTCAGGAGACGGGCCCGCTCCCGCAGATGCAGCAGCGTGTCCACCATGACGTTGCCGACCAGATGAATGCGCTCCGCAGGAACACCCTCGGCCAGCAGATTCGCATCGGCATCCCGGCTGGGAGTGAGCAGTAGATCGGCGAGCACGTCGGTGACGAGACGATTGATCTCTTCGGGCATGGCCCGATCCCGGCTGCGCAGCCCCGCCTCGACGTGCGCCACCCGCACCGACTTCTTCGACGCCACCAGGGTGCACGCCATCGTGGAATTCACATCTCCGTAGACCACCACCCAGTCAGGCGCCAGCCGGTCCAGCACCGGTTCGAACTCCGTCATGATCCGAGCGGTCTGCACCGCGTGACTGCCGGAGCCGACGCCAAGATTTACGTCCGGATTCGGCAGCCCCAGATCGGTGAAGAACCGATCGCTCATCGCGGCGTCGTAGTGCTGACCGGTATGCACCAGATACTGGCGCATCCCGGGGATCGCCGCCCCGGCGCGGAGAACGGGGGCCACTTTCATGAAGTTGGGACGCGCCCCGACCACGTGGAGCAGGCTGGTCATAGCCGGTCGGAAGCGAGCGGAAGATCGATCTCGAAGAAGAAGCGGGTGCCTGCCTCGGCCGTGGTCTCCACCTTGAGGGTGGCGTGCATGGCTTCGACCAGCTTGCGGCAGATCGACAGACCCAGGCCCGCCCCGGAAAAGGCGTATTCGCCCTGCTTCTGGCGGCGGCGGAAGGGCTCGAACAGCGTGAGCATCGCATGCGGCGGAATTCCCCGGCCCGTGTCATGCACCGAGAATTCGACCCTCGTGCCGTCGCGTGGCTCGCCCCGCACATCCACATGGCCTTCCGACGTGAACTTGAGCGCGTTCGTGGTGAGGTTGAGCAGGACGCGGGAAAGTGCGACCGGATGCCCCACCCGGAAATCCTCGCTCGGCATGTGCAGCCTTACCTGGAGTCCCTTCTCCTCCGCAATCGGCTGCACGATGTCCCGGACGGATTCGAAGATGTCGGCGACGGAGAACGGCAGCGGGTCGAGGTCGACGAGACGATCGCCGCCCCGTGCCAGTTCGATGACATCACTGGCCAGTGACGAAAGTCCGAACGCGGCCGAATAGATCAGGCCAAGCTGGCGTTCCTGGACGTTGTTGATCGCGCCGCTTCGTGCACGCTGAAGCGTTTCGGCGAGGAAGAGGATGGAGGTCAGCGGAGATCGGAGATCGTGGGCCACCTCCACCACGAGTTCCATCCCGTCCGGCCCGGAGAGCCGATCCGCGAAGTGCTGGGCCCAATCCGGCTCCAGCGCCCGATTCACCTTCTCGATGGCGCAGAAGACAGTGAGCAGCGCTCGCCCATCCGGCACCGGAGTCACCGCCTCGGCAGCCTCGACGAACGCGCGCCGCACCAGCTCTACGAGCCGCCGCGCGAGCACCGTCTTGGGAAGGCCGTCGACCGAGCCGGGCGTACCGCGGGCTACCTGCTCAATCGCCCGGCGCAGCAGTACCAGCTGACTGCGGACCTCATCCTGGGACGGGCTATCCTCGGCGACCTGCTGCCAGCCCGCCTCCGCATCTGCGGTCGCCCGGTCGAGCGCCTCGAACAGGGCGGACGGCACTTCGAAACGCGGCGCCTGGGCGCCGGTGACTGCACCAGCCCGATCCGTCACTCCGTCGGCCCCGTGAGCTCGTCACGCTGAAAATTGTGCTTGTCCATCAGCCGGTAGAGGGTCGTCCGATCGATGTTGGCGAGGCGCGCGGCCTTCGACATGTTGCCGCCTGCACGCCCGATGAGGCGGGTGAGGTACTCCTTCTCGAAGTGCGCCACCACCCGATCCTTCGAGATGTGGTAAGCCTCATCGAGCGCGGGAGACGTAGCCGAGGCCTCCGAGGGAAATTCGGCGGCGTCCTCATAGATCGGGATATCGTTCGGCTGAATCAGCATATCCGGCTCGGCCAGAACCGCGACATGTTCGATGACGTTCTGCAGCTCTCTGACATTGCCGCGCCATGGCCGCGAGCGGAGGAAGGCAATGCTCGCGTCCGAGAGCTTCGGCACCCGGTCGCCCATCTGGCGATGCCTGGACCAGTAGTATGTAAGGAAATGATTAGCCAGCAGCGGGATATCCTCCAGACGCTTGCGAAGCGGCGGAAGCTTGATCGGAACCACCCGCAGACGGTAGAAGAGGTCGCCTCGCAGGATGCCCTGATTGACGGCCTCCTGCGGGTCCCGGTTGGTGGCCGCAATATACCGGACGTCTACCACTGCATCCTGGGTCTCGCTACCGACCCGTCGTACAACGCCGTCCTGAATGACGCGCAGGAGCTTCGCCTGCAGCGGCATCGTCATTTCGGTGAGTTCATCGAGGAAGAGAGTACCGCCGTTGGCGGTCTCCAGCAGACCCGGCTTGTCACGATCCGCCCCGGTGAAGGCACCTTTCCGGTGGCCGAACATCTCCGATTCGAGCAGCGGTTCAGGGAGGGCGGCGCAGTTGATCGGCACCAGCGCCCGGCTTGCTCGCCGACTGTGCTGGTGGATGAACTGGGCGATGACCTCTTTGCCGGTGCCGCTCTCGCCGGAGATGAACACCGACGCGTCGGTCGCGGCCACTTTGCGGGCGAGATCCACCGCCTTCCTGAACAGCGGCGAGATGCCGATCAGGGAAATCTTGTCGCTGTGACCACCCTGATTGGCGAGCTGCTGCTTGAGGTCACGCGTTTCACGCGCCACCATGACGGCGTGCGAGGCCCGCCCGATCAGGACCTGAAGGTGAGTGGCGGAGAATGGCTTCGGCAGATAGTCCCACGCCCCGGCCCGGAGCGCTTCAATGCTGCTGGTCACGCTCGGGTTGCCGGTCATCACGACGACGATGGTGTCCCGGTTGAATTCCAGCGCCGACCGGAGGATGTCCATGCCCGAGGTCTGGGACATGTAAAGGTCGACCAGGATGATATCGAATTTCTTCCGCTTGACCGTTTCCAGCGCCTCTTCACCGCGTCCGATAAGGGTCACGTTGTACCCATCCATCTGCAGCACGCTGGCGCAGCTCTCCCGAAGGGTGCGCTCGTCATCGACGATCAGGATGCGAATACTTGCCTTGACCTCGCCCGGAATCGACAGCGGATCTCGCCCACCGGAATCCGGCGGCGAGCCGTCTGGCCGTCGAGTAGTATGTGTCAGCGAGGATCCCATCGTGCGCTCCTTGCCCGCGGGCGGCTTCCCGTCCGAAGACTTCCGAGAACTGTGAGAGTTGAGGCGTTCGTCCCGTGGCACCGCGCCCCAGGGTCGAAGTAAAGCCGGATAGTGCATCTTTGGTACCACAGTCCGAGGCGATCGCGAAGCAGGGTGGTGTTGCGACAAATATAGCAGACTGCGCCATCCTCACCACACTGTGGCGTATGTACAACACTAATTCATGGAACGGGCGGTCTTTGGGAGCTTCGGTCGCTTCAACGGCTCAGAGCCCTGAGCTCATGAGGAGATCTGCGGTACCGACCTTGCAGACTGGCGCCAATTAGATAGGCTTCCGAAGTCCGGGTGCCCAGTACCCCAATCAGTCTTCAAGCCAGGAACCCATGGCAGGCAAACTCGTCTCGTCCCAGAACATGGGCGGTCTGCAAGACCAGCCGGTCGACATCACGCCGTATCAGGGCATGGGGGCCCCGATGCCCCCGGCCGAGGCGCGTGAAGAAGCGGTGAACTGGGGGCGGTACATCTCTGCGCTGCGCCGCTATCGCTGGCTGATGCTGCTGATTGTGCTGCTGGGTAGCACCATCGGGGTAATAGTCGCTCGCTTCGTGCCGCCCTCCTATGTTGCGATGACCACGATCTGGGTCGAGACTGATGCCGGCAAGTACGGCCCGATCCGTCCCGGCGAATTGCTCGACCCCGCAGGGTGGGTCCAGCTGCTGCAAACCCCTATTGTCTACGCTCCCGTAGTCCACCGCCTCAAGCTGTATCTCGAGCCGGCCGTGCCGCGTGACACGCTCGCCTTCAAGACGTTCGATGTTACCGATCGATTCGCAACCGGGAGCTTCAAGCTGGAGATCGACCAGTCCGGGAAGACCTGGAAGCTCTATCGTGCGCGAAACCTGGCTGGCGAGGGCCAGGTCGGCGATTCCATCGGCAATACCAAGGCGCTGGGATGGCGCTGGGCCCCGACCGCACAGCAGCTTGGGCGGGATCGTGCGATCGAATTCGTGCTCAAGGACCCGCAGGTGGTCATTGCGAAGATGGCGGGGGATCTTCGCGCCAACATGCCGGAGAAAGGGTCCTTCCTGAAGGTGATACTCGAGAGCAAGGACCGTCTGGGCGTCGCCACGGTGGTGAATGCGGTGTCGCAGGAGTTTGTCGATCAGGCCGCCGACCTCAAGAAGCGGAAGCTGACGGAGCTCCGTATCGCGCTCGACTCGCAGGTGTCCATCGCCTACGCCAATCTGCGTGAGGCGGAGACACGGCTGAAGACTTTCCAGATCGCGACCATCACTCAGCCGCGCAACGGCGCGCTTGCCATCACTCCGGGACTCAGCGCCACGACCGGTCAGGCGACTTCGGACTACTTCTCCCAGAAGGTCGCCATCGATCGCATCCGGCGCGACCGGGAACAGCTCGAGTCGGTGCTCGAGCGGGCCCGTGGTGGCGCGATCACCGTCGATGCCTTCCAGACCATCCCGTCGGTGACTCAGGCGTCGCAGCTCCGGCAGTCGCTCTCCGACCTCACCGTCCGCGAGGCGGATCTCACGGCACTGCTGCAGCGGTACACCCCCGAGCATCCGCTGGTGAAACAGGCCCAGGCCGCCGTCGACCTGCTTCGCACCGCCCAGATTCCCCAGTACGCTCAGGCCCTGATCGATCAGCTCAAGCTGCAGGAGCAGGATCTCTCGGGACGCCTCGGATCGACAGCGGAGGAGATGCGCTCCATTCCGCAGGTTGCGATCGCCGAGACGCGCCTGCAGCGGGATCTCGATGCGGCCGATGGTCTGTTCAAGATGCTCAACGCCCGGCTGGAGGAAGCCAAGCTTTCGGAGCTGTCGGCAATTCCCGATGTTCGGATCCTCGACTACGCCGTTCCGCCGAGAAAACCCTCCAGCAACTCCGCGCCGAAGATCATGCTCATGGCGTTCGCGGGAAGCCTTGGCTTCGCCGTTGCGCTGGCCCTGCTGCTTGACCAGCTCGACAAGCGGTTCCGCTATCCGGAGCAGGTCTCGAGCGATCTCGGCCTGCCCATCCTCGGCGCGATCCCGGCCATCAAGAAGGACCGCCGCGGTGGGCTCGCTCCGGAGCAGGCCGCCCAGGTGGTCGAGGCGTTCCGCACCGTGCGGCTCAATCTTGCCCATTCCTATGGGGCCGCCGGTCCGGTGATGCTCACCATTTCGAGTCCGGGCGCGGGCGACGGCAAGTCACTCGTCTCGTCCAACCTCGCGGTGTCTTTCGCCGAGGCTGGGTATCGCACGCTGCTCATCGATGGTGACATCCGCCGCGGTGAGATCCACCGGATGTTCGGTGTCGACCGCCGGCCAGGCCTGCTCGACTATCTGACGGGCGAGTGCGGACTCGAGGAGATCATCCGGCCCTCGACACAGCGCGGCCTGTCGGTGATTCCCTGCGGGACGCGCCGCCATCAGGGCCCCGAGCTGCTGGGGTCGTCCGCGATGGCCGAGTTGATGGCAGAAATGAAGGTGCGCTTCAACGTGATCATCGTTGACAGCCCGCCGCTCGGCGCGGGGATCGACCCCTTCGTGCTCGGCACGACAACGGGCAACATGATGATGGTGTTCCGGTCGGGTGAGACAGACCGGCAGATGGCGGAGGCGAAACTCCGGCTGCTTGACCGTTTGCCGGTCAGGGTGCTGGGCGCCGTGCTGAATGAGATTCAGGCGGAAGGGGTCTACCGCTACTACTCCTACCTCTATGGTTACACGTCAGATGAGGAGAAACCTGCCCAGGTTGCCGCGCAGTCCACTGCGGGCGCCAAGGGGTCGAGTTAGGGCGAGCGACTCAGGCAGAGGCAGGGAGCGTGGCGGCTTCAAAGGCGCGAATACGATCGCTGGTGGGTTGCTCCCGCAACTGGCGGAGCGCGGAGGTAGCTCGGAGCAGCATTTCAACGGCATCGACGTGGGCCGCGGAAAAATCGGCAACGGCGCAGTAGCCCGCCCGCAAGGGGGGCTGGCCTGCGCCGTTTTCGTTACCGGACTGCAGCGCGCGTTCCAGCCGCTCGAACATGCGTACGGCGCCAATGGACTCGGTGTCCGGCGCGATCACCGCGAACTCCCCATCGCCGAGCCGGCCGATGGCATCGGAGGCGCGGCCGACGTCGCGCAAGACCTGCCCGACTCCACGGACCAGTTCGCCGCGGATCGGGTCGTCCGGTGCTGGCGGGGAATGGGAAAAGACCAGGCAGGAGAGCGCCTGTCGCCGCCGAAAGACTTCGGATCCGATTTCGCGGGCACGGCGTGACAGTCCCCGCATGTTGTAGAGGCCGGTGAGCTGATCGAGCAGGCTCTCCTCGCGCAGCCGATCGGCCTCGACCTTCGACGCGAGGAAGGTGCTGAGCTTGAGCAGCAGACTTTCGCCGTCGAGTGGTTGTCCCAGGAATTCCCACGCGCCCGCCTTGTAGGCATCGAGGCGCTGGGCCCGGCCGGAGGGACCGGCGGTGGTGATGAGGATCGGAGTCGTGGCACTGAAGCGCGGATCCTGGCGCAATTGGCGACAGACTTCGATGCCGTGCAGGTCAGGCATCTGGGCGTCGAGTATGACGAGATCCGGCCTGGCAGTCCGGGCCCGCTCCAGCGCCTGCAGGCCGGTGTACGCTCGAAGCACCGCGTACCCGTTGGGTGCCAGAATGCTTTCGAGGGATCGGGCCGACCATTCCTGGTCGTTGGCGATCAAGACCAGCGGGGGATGGCGCGCAAGCTCTCGTTCGGTCATGCGTCCTCAGGACTCGTGAGCCGACCCGGGCCTTCCATGAGGCGCGGAGCGAGACTTCGTACGCGGCACCGAAACGGCGACTACCGGGCGGCAAGGAGACGCTCCGGCAGCACAGCTTCGGCGAGGGACAGAATTGATTGCGGACGACGTACGATAAGGCTGCTCATGCCGCGAGGCAATACAAGGCAGCGATCCGCACGATACTTCAGCAGGACGCGATGCCGCAGGGAGACGCGAGTTTCGATCTGAGTTGGTGAATTCGCGGAAGGAATTGTGATATGGATCGCAGTACAATCTCGTCGCCGTGGCGTACTCGCGGCATCGAGTGTAGGCTTGTGGCCACATGTACCGGCGGCAGAGCAACCACCTGCGGCCTCCGGTTCCCGAAGCTCAAGGGGCAACTGGACATGGCAGCGGAGACAGACCCCTCCTGAACTAGCACGCAGTGTGCACTGAGATTCTGAGATTACTATGAACGCGCTCACCCGAACCGCCCATCGCACCTCGCGCCTGATGTCGGCATGTGCCTTGCTCGTGGCAACAGCGCTCTGCTTACCGGTGGCAGCGACCGCCCAGGATGTTCCGACGGCGGGCGATGCCCGACGGCCGGTCGCGACGCGAGCCGAGCTGCAGCAGACGCTGGAGGAGGCTGAGGCGCTCGCGAACTCCGATGCATACAGCGCCTCCTTTCGCGATGACAAGCGGCAGGAAGCGGCGCTGATCCGGGAGCGGTTGCTGGAAGGGGATTTCTACATCGGTGATCAGGTCCAAGTCACCGTCGTTGGCGACAGTGGTTCCAGCGGGACCCGCGTCGTGGGTCCGGGCCGGGTACTGACCCTGCCCGGGCTTCCGGATATTCCGGTCCGTGGAGTGTTGCGATCGGAGATCGAGGCGTACCTGATCGAACAGGTCGGCCGCTACGTTCGCGACCCGCAGATCAAGGTCAGGCCGCTCATCCGGCTTACCTTTATGGGCGCGATCGGGAAGCCCGGTTTTTACCAGATGGACGCGGACAAGATGCTGAGCGACGCCCTGATGGACGCGGGGGGTATCGGCAACGGCACCGAGCTCAAGGATTCGAAGGTCACGCGCGGCGATGAGACCATCATCGACGGCGATGCCTTCGCCAAGGCAGTGACCGACGGTGTGAACCTCGACCAGTTGAATCTGCGGGCCGGGGATGTGATCGAAGTCGGGGAGAAGTCCAAGAAGGACTGGTTCATGACCTTGCGGACCTTCGCCGTGATACCAGCGCTGATTCTCAGCAGCTACGGCCTGGGTAAACTGTTCGGCATCTTTTAGTCGCACGATCAACGACGGGAATGAAAGGCGCAATGGCTCAGGTCACCGGGACCCGCACGGCTCGTCACTCCCAGCGGGAGCACTGGCTCCGGCTGGTGGAAGACGTCGCAGAGCCGATGGTGCCCAAGGCACGCTCGGAGGCGCTCTCTCGCGGGCTGAACTTCTTCCTGGCCGCCATCGCCCTGTTGCTCCTCTCTCCCGTCCTGCTGCTGATCGCCGTCGCGGTAAAGCTGACGAGTCGTGGTCCGGTGTTCTACTCCCAGACGCGGATCGGGATCGACCGTCGCTGGAGCGGAAAGCCCGGCGAGGATTCCGACCCGCGCCGGGGGCATGACCTGGGCGGCAGGGTGTTCACGATCTTCAAGTTCCGGACGATGTGCGTCAACGCCGAGCACCTCTCGGGAGCGGTGTGGGCGGCCAAGGAAGATCCGCGGGTGACCCCGGTTGGAAGATTCCTGCGACAATACCGACTGGACGAACTCCCCCAGCTCTTCAACGTGCTGCGCGGCGACATGAATGTCGTGGGTCCGCGTCCGGAGCGTCCCAGCATCTTTGCTCAGCTCCGGACGACCATCCCACAGTACGACGCGCGTCAGCGAGTCAAGCCTGGGATCACCGGGCTGGCGCAGGTCAACCAGCAGTACGATCAGTGCCTCGACGACGTCCGCAACAAGCTCCGCTACGACCTCGAGTACCTGCGCCGGCAGAGCTTCTGGGAGGATGTCCGCATCATGCTCAAGACGGTGCCGGTGATTCTCTTCAAGCGGGGCGGTTGGTAGGCGAGGGTGGAGGCCACAAACTCCCCCGCTCCGCCCCCGGCCGCACTGCCAGGGAAGACATCGAGCCTCGCCCCCCTGATCCTCGCTGCAGCCGCATTCGCGCTCCTCTTCGCCAAGCCAGCCACACTCCTCGCCTCCGACTGGTGGAACGATCCCGAGGCCGGCCATGGGCTCCTCCTCGCTCCGCTGGCGGTGTGGCTCGGCTGGAAGCGCGGGTTCATCGAGCAGCAACCGCAGAAGGTCCTCGGTGCCGTGCTGTTGATCGGCGGGGTGGCGCTCCGGTATCTGTCCGGCCTCGCCGCCGAACTGTTTACGATGCGGATGTCGATGGTCATCGCGGCGATCGGGGTGATCGTCTTCTTCCGGGGCTATCGCCAGGTGTTCCACTGGTGGTTGCCAGTGACGCTCCTCGCCTTGTCGATTCCGATTCCGGACGTCCTCACTGGCTCGCTCGCCCTGCCGCTCCAGCTCACCGCCTCACGGTGGGGTGCGGCACTGCTGCAGTTGCGGCACGTTCCGGTGGTACTCACCGGCAATATCATCCGGCTCCCCGGCCGTGATCTCTTCGTCACCGAGGCATGCAGCGGACTCCGCTCGCTCACCGCGCTGCTTGCGCTTGGCGTGCTGGTCGGCGGACTCTGGCTCCGCCACGTCGCGAGCCGAGTGCTGCTGATCGGCATGGCCATCCCGGTCGCCATGGTGGTGAATGCATTCCGAGTCTTCCTCACCGGCTTCCTGGTCCACTGGGTGGACCCAAAGCTGGGAGAGGGCTTCATGCACCTCAGCGAAGGGTGGTTGCTGTTCGTGGTGGCGTTCGTGATCCTCGGTGGCTTCACCTGGGCGGTGGCGGGGATCGAGCGCCGGGTGATGGGGGCACCGACCCGTGGCTGAGCGGTCGGCATGGATACCGGGGGGCATCCTCACGCTCGGCTGCGTGCTGACGCTTGGGATCAACCGGCAGGAGCGGGCACCTCTCTTCATGCCACTCGATTCGATCCCGATGACACTTGCCGGCCGTTCCGGAAAGGCGGGGAGTATTCCCCGCGACCAGGAGCGCGCGGCTGGAGTCTCCCGGTACATCTTCCGCGCGTACCCCGACATCGCGGCGCCGTTCGACTTGTACGTGGGCTACTACGAGCAGCAGACCCAGGGGAAGACCATTCACTCTCCCAAGAACTGCCTGCCCGGCTCGGGGTGGGAGGCACTCAATCAGTCCACCAGCACCCTGCAGACCGCGGCCGGCACAGAAACGGTGAACCGCTACCTGCTGCAGAATAAACAACAGCGGGCGCTGGTCTTCTATTGGTATCAGGGACGCGGCAGGGTGGCGGCCAACGAATACCGGGTGAAGTGGGAGCTGCTCCGGGATTCCGCACTCCGCGGGCGGAGCGAGGAGGCCCTGGTCCGCATCGTGGTGTACCTGACGCCTGACACCAATGAAGAGCAGGCCGCGGTGCTGGCGACGCGAGTCGCGACAGACCTCATTCCGGCGGTATTCCGGGTCCTGCCGCGCTGGTGATCAGCCGGGCCGGCGGGTCGGCTCCCAGATCGGGTTAAGTTCGCCGCGGAGCGCCTTGGTCCAGGCGATGAACCCGGCGACGTGAGAGGCAAGCACGAACCCGCAGAGGGCCACTGCTCTCGGCAGCCGTTTCCCCTCCGGCGCCCGCATCGCGACGGCCCCCAGCAGGATCCCGATCAGCACCCCCACCAGGCAGAGGGCGGCGACCCTCGACTCGAGACTCAGTACGGCGAGTGCGGCGAGCGCCACGGGAGCCGCGAGGAACACCAGCCAGCGCGCAAGCTTGTGCGACATCAGCATCCACGCGAAACGCCCGTGGCGGACCGGATTCATGAGGTGCCGCTTAAACCAGAGCGTCTCCAGGCCGCGGGCCATGGTGCGGATCTTTCGCCGGAACTCGCGCTGCAACGAGGTGGTCCGCGGGACCAGGCAGATCGCATCATCCACGGAGACGGCGCGCAGCCCCTGTTCCCGTGCCATCAGCGCCGAGGCGAAGTCGCGGGACAGCGCGGCGGGGACGAGCGTCTCATGCAGGTGCCGGCGGATCGCGTAGAAGCAGCCGCTCGCGCCGACGATCGACCCGACCCGGGTCTCGAGTGAACGCACCCACATCTCGTAACCCACATACCCCGACTCGCCCCGGTTGGCCTCGGCATTCAAACTGCCGACGCTGACATCGCGACCCGATGCCACGCCGATCGTCGGATCCTGGAAGACTCGGATCAGCGGCTTGAGCGACGCCGGCATGATCCGTATCGTGGCGTCGGTGTTCACCACGATCGATCCACGCAGATGTTCCAGGGCCGCGTTCTCTGCCGCAGTCTTGCCGGCGCGCTCCGGCAGGCGGAGCAGCTCCACCCCCCGACCGGCATACTCGCGTACGATCTCGTCGGTGCGATCGCTCGAGGCGTCGGAGACGATGAGGATCTGGCGCCGGTCCGCAGGATACTCGATGGCCAGCAGCGACTCGACGGTCCGGCGGATGGCTGCTTCTTCGTTGTAGGAGGGCACCACGATGCTCACCAGCGGCCACTCCGGCGGATCGCCGAAGCGCCTGGGCTCCGGCCGCAGCCGTCCCCAGATGTGCAGCATCCCCGGATAGACGAAATAGGCATAGCCGAATAGCAGGCCCGGGGACAGCACCACCAGAATTCCAAGATCGGTCCCGATCATGCTTCCTCCCCTCGCCTGCGGGCGAGGATGGATTGATACAGCGTACGGTGACGCTCGAGCCAGGGTCCGAGTGCATAGTCACGCTCGAGACGCGTGCGTGCGGCTCCGGCGCGGCGGGCTGCCGCGGCCCGATCATCCAGCACGGCGGCGAGCGCGGCGGCGAGCGCGGCCGGATCCTCGCTCGGTACGAGAATCGCCTCGCGGTCCCCGACGAGGATGTCAGGGACCCCACCTACCGCCGTCGCCACCACCGGAGTCCCTGAGGCCATGGCTTCGAGCAACGCGATCGGAGTGCCCTCTGTGCGGGAGCTCAACACAAAGCTATCAAAGGCGGCCGTCAGGCGCCCCGCATCGGGAACCAGGCCCAGCCAGCGAACCCGGTCGGAGATGCCAAGCGTCCGCGCCTGCGCCTCGAGTGAGGGACGGAGGCGTCCATCACCGATGATGGCCGCCAGGACACCGGGACGCTGGAGCCGGGCCAGCGCGGCGAGAAAGAGATCGGCGCCCTTCTCAGGGGACAGTCGCCCAACCCAGCCCAGGACGGGTGCATCGGCCGGGAGTCCCAGAGCCACGCGCGCTTCCGCGCGCGTGAGCGGCGGCAGAAGCGGTGCCCAGGCATTCGGAATGAGCGCCACGCGTTCAG
>JBDTTN010000024.1:0-13245 GCA_039930625.1 Gemmatimonadota bacterium
GAGCGCGATCTCCTGCCCAGCCAGGCCGGTAGTGATGAGGGGCTTGATCGGTTCACGCGGTGGCGCCGAGGAGCGCGCCGGAGTCGGAGCGGCCGGCTTCCCCCCGCATGCGAGGGTGAGGAGGGCCAGCGCGGACAGCCACAGAGGAGAGCGGGTTGGCACGGGGGGAAACGTAAACGAAGGACGGAGGTCGGAGTAGGGGCGGAACTGAGCTCCGCCCCTACTCCAGCGACAACCCGCCGTCCACCACGATGGTCTGGCCGGTCACGTGCCGGGCCTCGTCGGAACAGAGGAAGGTGATGACGTGGGCCACGTCCTCCGGCTCCGCCACCCGACCGAGCACGCTGTGCTTCTGGGCCCGTTCGATCACTTCCTTCGGGAGCATGGTCATCCGCTCGGTGCGAATGAATCCCGGAGCGACGGCGTTGACGTTGACCTTCATCGGCCCGAGTTCGACCGCGGCGGCGCGGGTCAGTCCCTCGAGCGCCGCCTTGCTCGCGGCGTAGTTTGCGACGCCGAATCCGGGGCGCGCCGCCTGATGCGCGCTCACGCTCACGATCTTGCCGTAGCGCTGCTTCCGGAAGATTGGTGCGACGGTGCGGATGCAGTTGAAGGCGCCGGTCACGTTGGTGTCGAGCACCTCCCGCCACGCCTGGTCGGTCATCCGCCAGAGCGCGCCGTCCATCGCGATGCCGGCGTTGTTTACCAGGAAGTGCACCGTACCGAAGCGCTCGACGGTCTCGCGGAGAAACTGTTCGACGGAGGCACGGTCCCGGACGTCACAGCGCGCGGCGAAGACCTCGCCGCCCATCGCGGTGCAGGCCGTCTCGGTGAGCAGCGCCTGGGGCGTCACGTCCCGGCCCGGCAACTCCACAAAGCAGAAGGCCACCTTGCAGCGCTGCCGCGCAAACTCCATCGCGATACAGCGGCCGAGCCCGGTCGCCCCGCCGGTCACGACGACGACCTTGCCCGCGAACCCGCCCGACACCGGTTGCGGCAGCGGCTGTTCGAGCGTGGTCCCTGAATGTTCGGCCTCCGGATCCCATGCCGGGCCTCCGAAGCCTTCGAAGAAAGCGGGCATGGGGGGGCAAGGTACGGGCGGGCCGGGAGGTCGGCAAGTGAGGCGCCACGAACACGCGGAGCATTTCCCCTCTCCCTCAACCGCTGACGGCCGAGCGGCGGGAAACGTAGATTAGCCGGCATGATGACTCTGGTGTGGATTTTCGTGGCGCTGGCCGGTGCGCTTGGTTGGAGCATGCTGGCGCTGGCGCGGGGTGAGCCGGTGAGTGCGGCGTGGCTGGTGGTCGCGGCAGTGGGGACCTATCTCATCGCGTACCGCTTCTACAGCCGCATAATCGCCGATCGGATCTTCGGTCTCAGCAACCGGCGCGCGACTCCCGCCGAGCGACTCGGCAATGGCCGCGACTTCGTGCCGACGACGCGCTGGGTGCTCTTCGGCCATCACTTCGCGGCGATCTCCGGCGCCGGGCCGCTGATCGGTCCGGTCCTCGCCGCTCAGTTCGGCTACCTGCCCGGCACGCTGTACCTCGTATTCGGCGTCGTGTTCGCCGGCAGCGTGCAGGACTTCATCATTCTCATCGGCTCGATGCGGCGCGACGGCAAGTCGCTGGGCCAGATGGCCAAGGAGGAGATCGGCAGCTTCACCGGACTCGCCGCGATGGTGGCGATCCTCGCGATCATGATCATCCTGCTCGCGGTGCTGGCACTGGTGGTGGTCAATGCGCTTCGGGACAGCCCCTGGGGACTCTTCACCATCGCCTGCACCATCCCCATCGCGATTCTAATGGGCTTCTGGATGAAGGTCTGGCGGCCGGGCCGCACCGGAGAGGCTTCCGTCATCGGGGTGGCGCTGCTGCTCCTTGCGCTGGTCGGCGGGCAGCAGGTATCGACTTCGGCGACGCTCGCGCCGCTCTTCTCCTGGTCACCGGTGATGATCGCGCTCGCGCTCATCGCCTACGGCTTCATCGCGAGCGTCCTGCCCGTGTGGATGCTGCTCGCCCCGCGCGACTACCTCTCGACCTTCATGAAGATCGGCACGATCTTCCTGCTCGCTGTGACGATCCTGATCGAAATGCCGATGCTCCGCCTGCCGGCGTTGACCCAGTTCGTTGACGGCAGCGGACCGGTCTTCGCCGGGAAGCTCTTTCCCTTCGCCTTCATTACCATCGCCTGCGGCGCAATCAGCGGCTTCCACGCCCTGGTGGCCAGCGGCACCACGCCGAAAATGGTCCGCCGGGAGCAAGATGCCCGGCTGATCGGTTATGGCGGGATGCTGATGGAATCGTTCGTCGCGGTGATGGCGCTCTGCGCCGCCGCGGTGCTCGATCCGGGGATCTATTTTGCCATCAACGTGCCGCTCGCCAAGCTCGGCGGGAACGCCCAAGCCGCCGCCGAAACCATCCGCGCCTGGGGATTCGTGGTGACGCCGGCGCAGATCGAGCAGCTCGCCCACTCGGTCGGGGAGTCCACGCTGCTTGGCCGCACCGGCGGCGCGCCCTCGCTGGCCGTGGGCATGGCGACCCTCTTCAGCGGCGCCTTCGGTGAGCACCTGCTGGCGCTCTGGTATCACTTCGCGATCATGTTCGAGGCGCTCTTCATCCTTACGACGATCGACGCCGGGACCCGCGTCGGCCGCTTCATGCTGCAGGAGCTGGGCGGCTACCTCTGGGCTCCGTTAGGCCGAACCTCCTGGTACCCCAGCATCATCCTCACTTCACTGCTGGTCGTGCTCGGCTGGGGCTACTTCCTGGTGCAGGGCGTGCTCGACCCGCTCGGTGGCATCAACTCGCTCTGGCCGCTCTTCGGGATCAGCAACCAGCTGCTCGCGTCGGTGGCGCTCTGTGTCGGGACCACGCTGATCATCAAGTACCACAAGGCGCGCTATCTCTGGGTTACCCTGGTGCCGCTCGCCTGGCTGCTCGCAGTGACACTCACCGCGAGCTGGCAGAAGATCTTCTCGCCGGAGCGGCGCCTCGGCTTCCTCGCCGACGCCCGCGCGCTGGCCGCCGAGATCGGCGCGGGCACGATGGATCCGGCACGCGGCGCCCGGCTCATCTTCAACGACAACCTCAACGCCGTGGTCGCAAGTCTGTTTGTCGTGGTGGTGCTCGCGGTGGTCTGTTCGTCGGTCTGGCAGTGGACGCTGATGCTGAGCGGCCGCAGGATCCCGACCATGTCCGAGGCTCCGGATGTGGAGTCAGCCTATGCGAGCTAGGGAGCGCCTGCAGCAATGGCTCTCGGATTTCCGCCGGATCGCGGGAATGCCGAGCTATGCGGAGTACCGGCGCCATCTCGAGCAGTGCCATCCGGGGCACCCGGTGCCGTCGGAACGCGAATTCTTCGACCTGTATCTGCAGTCGCGTTACGGCGACGGCCCCACGCGCTGCTGCTGACATCTCCTCTTTCGGAGTTCCGATGAAACGACTCGTGGGCTACTTCCTCAACGGCCTGATCTTCACCGCCCCGGCGGCGCTGACCCTGTACGTGCTCTGGAAGCTGTTCACCACCGTGGATAGCTGGCTGGGCATCCCCATCGCGGGCGTGGGATTCGTGGTGACCCTCGCGCTGGTGACCCTGATCGGCTTCCTCGCCTCGAACTTCCTGGCGCGGCGGCTGCTCGACTGGATCGACCAGCTCCTCGAGATGCTCCCCGGCGTCCGGCTGCTCTACACCGGCATCAAGGACGTCACGGGGGCGTTCGTGGGGGAGAAGAAACGATTTCAGCAGCCGGTCGTCGTCACGATCGATCCCGTCGTCGGATCGAAGGCGCTCGGATTCCTGACCCAGGATTCGCTCGAGGAACTCGGCATGGCCGATCATGTGACCGTGTACCTGCCGTTCTCCTACAGCTTCGCGGGCCAGCTCCTGCTCTTCCCGCGCGACCGGGTGGTTCCGCTCGCGGCGCCGAGCTCCAAAGTGATGGCGTTCGTGGTCTCGGGTGGTGTGGCGGAAGTGGGGACGACCTAGCACTCAATCCTTGGATTGGCGCGTAACGCGGGCTGCGCTAGTCCCTTTGGTCCGTTGCCCTTGCTGCGGCGGATGCCTATCGTAACATCCGTGCAAGATGGCTGACGTGTTCGATAAGGCGGTCCAATGCGATACCTGTCACGATGGATGTTCGCGTCCGGTTGTGGCGCCCTGGCGATGGTCCTGTGGCCGTCGACCGCCCTGGCACAGTACCTCGATCCCGGCGCTGGCAGCATCATCGTGCAGGTAGTCATTGCCGTGCTGGTCGGCGTCGGGGCGACGGTGAAGGTCTACTGGCGGACGATTTCAGCGTTCCTGTCGCGGCGGTCAAAGCGCGACGTCAGCATCTAGCCGCTATACGTGCCGAGAGATCCGGCATCGTTTCGAGATCCTGCAGGGCATGTCCATCATTCGAGAGATGGGCGCATCTACCGCAGCATCCTGCCACCCGGAGTCGAGAACTATCGCGCCGCCAGGGACAGCGGTTTCCTCGCTGCGGCCAGCCGCAGCGGTCGACTGATCGAGGGCCACGAGGTCGACCCCGCCCTGCTCCGCGACGAGGCACCGGACGCCGTCCACGTGGTGGAGCATCCCCGCCTCGACTTCATCTCCTATCCATATGAGTGGTCGTTCTTCGGCCTCCGGGCCGCGGCGCTCCTCACCCTCGATCTACACCTCGAGGCACTCAGCCATGGCCTGACGCTGTCGGACGCATCCGCCTACAACGTGCAGTTCGTCGGGCCCCGCCCCGTATTCATCGACTACCTGTCGCCCATCAAATACGAAGAGGGTCAGGTCTGGCTCGGTTATCGGCAGTTCTGCGAGCAGTTCCTCAACCCGCTGCTGCTGACGGCGAAGACCGGGTTCGCCTTTCAGGCGCTGTATCGCGGGACGCTCGAGGGCCTCGGCTCGGCCGATCTCGGGGCCCTGCTACCATTCCGGGCCAAGCTCAATCCTCGAGTCGCGTTGCACGTCGTGCTGCAGGGACGGCTGCAACGGACGGTCACGATTCAACGGACGGCGACCGCCCGAAAGCTCCGTCTGTCGAAGACAGCGCTCCGGAATAACATCGAGTCCATGCGGAGCTGGGTGGCGACGCTCGCGCCGCCGGCATCACAGGTCACCCCGTGGCAGAGCTACGAGCAGACGGCGCAGTATACGCCGGAGGAACGGGGTGCAAAGGCGCAGTTCGTCGCCGAGGTCGTCGCGGCGACCCGACCAAGGACCGTCTGGTCGCTGGGGTGTAATTCGGGCGAGTACGACGAGATCGCGCTCAAGAATGGCGCGGGGAGCGTCATCGGGTTCGAGCCCGATGCGGGGGCGCTCAATGCCGCCTATCAGCGAGCGGCCACCAAGCACCTGAGCTTTCTGCCGCTCGCGATCGACCTGACGAACCCGTCCCCGTCGCTGGGGTGGCGTCAGCAGGAGCGCCTCGGGCTCGCCCAGCGCCGCAATGCGGATCTGGTGACCTGCCTCGCCCTGCTGCACCACCTCGTCCTGGGTCGCGACCTGGCGGTCGCCGAGGTCCTCGACTGGCTGGTAGCGCTGGCCCCGGCCGGGATCGTCGAATTCGTGCCGAAGCAGGACCCGATGGCACAGCAACTCCTCACCTGGAAGCCGCATGTCGCGCCCGATTACGATTGCGCCAGCGTCGGCGCGCTGCTCCGGCAGCGGGCACGGATCGAGCGGGAGGAGGTGGTGACGGCGTCGGGTCGCGTGCTGTTCGCCTTCTCCCGGCTGTGATGCTCTCCCGCCGGCCGCCGACGGAGTCAGGCTGGCTGTACGCGCTCGCCGCCGCGCTGATGATCGCCGGACCTCTCTGGCACTATCTCTACGTCAATCGATACCCGTTCGCCCGCCCTGAAGCCATCATCCTGCCCCTGGCGATTGGCGTGGCGGCGGCGGCGCTCGCGGCGGCGGCGCACCGTGCCGGGGGGCTCCTGGAGGGTCTCGTCTTCGGCTGCCTGCTGTTCGTCTTCATCGACCTGCAGTTCGATCTCGACAAATGGATCTACACCGCTGTGATCGTGGCCGGTTGTTTCGGACTGACCGCGCTCATCCGATCCCGGCGAGCGATGATCACCTGCCTCACGCTGGGCGCGTTCTATCTCTCGTCATTGGTCCGGCCTTCTGCGCCTTCGCCGGTGCTGCGACTGCAATCCGACTCCCGTCAGGCGTCCACCCTGCCGGTGCTGGTGCACCTCGTCCTGGATGAGCAGTGGGGCATCGGCGGGCTGCGCGCCGCGGGTGATACGGCGACGGCCGCGTTCCTGCGCGATTTCTACCTGAGTCGGGGGTTCGAGGTCTACGACGCGGCGTATTCGCGCTGGGTCTTCACCCACGAGTCGATCCCGGACCTCATGTCCCTCGGTGGCCCCGTGGCCGTCGAGGCGCTCCCGCGGTTCGAGTTCCGTCTCCGCGCGAACCCCTACTTCCGGCATCTTCATGCCATGGGTTATGCGATCCATGTCTATCAGTCGACCGCACTCGATTACTGCCACTCAGCCGATGCCGTGGTGGACTCGTGCGAGGTGGTTCCCGCCGTCTCGATCGCGAATATCGGCCACCTCGACGGCGCCTGGACCATCCGCGCCGTGCTTGCGGCGCGGTTCTTCCTGAACATGACGTCGCACGTGTATGCCCGACTTCATCCGGACCCCATTGTGTGGCGCCGGGGGTTCGCCGGACGCGGCCTCGCCGAGCTTGAGGATGCCCGACATGCCATCGCCGCCGGGTTGCCGGGCGGGAGCGCGATCTTCATCCACCTGCTGCTTCCGCATCGCCCGCTCGAGGTGGACGAAGCCTGTCGAGCCTACGCGGATCCCGGCCGGCGGGTGAACTTCGGGGAGGACCAGCCGTTGAGCGATTCGGCGTGGCACGAGCGACTCAGCCTTTATGCCGCCCAAGTGCGGTGCGTTCATCGTGCGGTCGACCGGCTGCTCGCGGCCCTGGACAGTACGGTCGGTCGGGACGGGTCCATCGTGATCGTCCACGGTGACCACGGTTCGCGCATGAGCCAGCAGAGCCCGGCAGGTATTGCCCTGTTCAACCAGAAACTCTCATCGTTGAACGGCCAGCAGATCAACTCGGCGTTCTCGACCCTCCTCGCAATCAGGCGCCCACGCATGTCGGCGGCCCTGCATAGCCAGGCCGTTCCCCTGCAGGACTTCTTCTGGCAGCTGGTGAAGAACGATTTCCGCGGTGAGGCCGGCGCCGGGTGGAACCACTATGTTCGCAGAATGAAGTCGGACTCGGTCCCGGTGGACACCTTGCGCGCGCTCACGGCCGACGAGATGGTGTGGCCCAGCCCGAGCCCGGTTCGCTAGCCGCTCGGGCGCCCCCGGGGCTCCGACCCCGACTGACCGGCGTATCGGCTATCGCAGACGCCCTACCCATTCGGTGAGCCAGCGTCCCGTGCGGCTGATCACCTGCGAGCTGTCATTCCCCAGAAAATCGAGATCGGCATGGCCCAGCTTCGGGTCCGCGTAGGTGCCGCGGCGCCGGGCCGCGGCACGGGCGTCGATCAGCGTCTGCAGGCTCGGCCTGGTGCCGATCCAGAGCAGCCCGTCGGAGGCGCGGGTGCCGATCCGCAGGGGAAGGTTGAAGCTGTCAGGCGCCGCATAGATCCGCGCGAGCAGCGGAATCAGCGCCGTGTCACGGGAGAACGAGAGCAGTGTCAGGTAGCGGATGCGGAGTGCCTGATCTTCAGTGGCGAGGAACCGCCGGGCCACTGTATCTGCCGCACCGGCGCCGAGCCGTCCGAAGACCCACGCGTCTCCGAGATCGTAGTCGCCACCCGGAATGCGGGGGAGCAGGTCATTGAGGATCGCGAGATCACCCCGCTTGCCCCGATCGAGTTCGAGCTGGACGGCGTGGAACGCGGGGAGCGCATCGGCCTGATCGGTGGCCGGCGGAGGCGGGATCGTGTGATCTGCTATCCGTTTGCGGTAGACGCGCACACTATCGCCGCTCGCGGGCTCCCGCAGCTCCGCGATCCGGGTGAGTGCCAGCGCGCCGACATCCCATGGCACCGTGCCGCGCAGCATGCGGCCGACGACGGGCCAGAGCGTGCGGGAGCTGGTCGCGCCGAGGATGCGGAGCACCGAGTCGGCGGCCGGCGTCGAGTCGCGGAGCGCTTCGTGGATCTCGGAGTAGGTGGCTCGCGCGGGGTCCCCGACGCGGATCTGAACCTGTGCGGCCGCGGGATGCGCAGCAAAGACGGCCAGGATTATCGCCACCCGAGATATCGTACGCTGCATCGTCATCCTGTCATGCGACCGCCCGGGTCGCCTTTGATACGTGATGGGTCGCTCTCTCTTGTGCCCCACACCGGTGTTACGCTGCGATGGCCGGTCCCGGCCGCGCCACAGCCAGCCAGCCCAGGGACGCCAGTAGCATACCCCCGGCCGAGGCCCAAAGTGCCCGATCGCCGCCCAGATGCTGGTAGATCAGTCCGAAGCCCACGGCGGCGGGCAGCGCGGCGAGCCCCGTCACTCCGTGGTACGCCCCGAAGCCATGGCCGGTCCGTTTCGGCGCCAGGCGGGCCACCAGCGACCGCTCCGCCGACTCGGTGAGTCCCGCGACCATTCCCATCGCCAGGAAGATGACGATCGCCGCCGGCTCGGTGAGTGGAAAGCCGAGCAGCAGTGCGGTCGTCGCGAAGAGCATCCCGCCAGCGGCGACCGTGCCGCGCTGACCCAGATGATCGGAGAGCCACCCGCCGGGATAGGACACCAGGCTGCGCACGACGTGCAGACCGGCCCAGACGAGCGGGATCGTCGCGACGGCCACGCCGAGGTCCTGCAGCCTGAGCAGGAGCAGTGTCTCCGGCAGCCGCAGCAGCACCAGGGTGGCCAGACTCAGGATTGGCGCCCAGAAGATGCGTCCCGTCGCGTCGCTTATCGGGGCTGCTCCAGCAGCCTCCGGCGCGCGATCCATCGCCACGCCACGCAATACGAACAGCAGGATCACTCCCGCGATGACTCCGGGCAGCACGCTCCAGCTCAGGACCTGGCGCACGTTCACCGCGTGACTCAGCAGCCACCAGGCGATGAGCGAGCCGGGGATGGAGCCGAAGTGGTCGGCGGCCCGGTGAAAGCCGAAGGCGCGGCCGCGGAGCGCGGGCGGAGTGACGTCCGCAATCACGGCGTCGCGTGCGGGCGTGCGCATCCCCTTGCCCACGCGATCGATGACCCGGAAGCCGACGACCTGCCAGGCCGCCGATGCCGCGGCCATGAACGGTCGGACCAGAATGGCAGAGAAGTAACCGAGGATGATGAGCGGCTTGCGCCAGCCTGGTCGGTCGGCAAGGTTGCCGCTCACCCACTTGGTGGCCGCGGCGGTGAGGTCTGCGGCGCCATCCAGCGCGCCGAGCACCGTGGCGCTGCCGCCGAGGGTGCCGACGATGAATGCGGGGAGGAGGGGATAGACCATCTCGCTCGCGAAGTCATTGAAGAGCGAGACGAGTGAGAGACCTTTGACGGTGGCGGGAATCGACGAGATGTCCGCCGGGCCGGGCCCGGGCGGCACCTCGGGGCCCTCACTCATCGATGCCGAGCCCCATCCCCCAGCGGATCAGGGAGACCGGGAGCCCGCCGTAGGCGAGCACGGCATCGTGAAATGCACGGATCGGCACCGACGGGCCGACGCTCTCGCGCCACGCCTCTCTGAGGCGGAGGAACTCGCGCCGCCCGACGGCGTAGCTGAGCTGGTACGTCGGCGCCGCGCAGTAGCGGCTCACCTCGGCCTGGGCCTTGGCGCGGTCCATCGCGACCCGGTCGACGAGAATATCGACCGCCTGCTCCGGCGACATTCCCCGGGTATGCAGCCCCACGTCGAGCACGATGCGGATGGCACGCCAGAGCAGGTGCAGCCGCTGAAACAGCCGCTCCTCCGCCGAGGCGTAGAACCCCTCTTCCGCCATCAGCTCCTCGCAGTACAGCGCCCAGCCCTCGACGGTCACGGGGGTCCAGCTCACCCGCCGGATCTCGGAGACTGCGTTGCGGGCGGTAAGCATCTGCAGATGATGCCCGGGCCAGGCCTCGTGCACCGCGGTGGGGGCGATCTCGTGCACCGAGTTGGACCCCGATGGCGCATCGTGACCCGCGCCAGGCACCGTCACATAGAATGTCCCGATCCGGTGCTCGCCGAAGACGGCGGGCGGGCTGTAGGCCGCAAATGGCATGAGCGGCCGGAGGAATGCCGGGGTCTCGATGACTTCGAGGTGTCCCTCGGGAATCGTGACCAGGTTACGCGCCTCGAGGAAGTTGCGCGAGCGCTCCACCATGTCCTGGAATTCGGCGACCAGATCGTGGCCCGGCGCCGCATGGGTACGGAGCCGTTCCACCAGCGTGCGCCACGGCACCGTCGGATCGATCTCCCGCGCCAGCTGCACCAGCTCCGCTTCGGTCTCATCCGCGAGGTGCAGCCCGTAGCGGTAGAGCTCCGGCGCCGTCGACTGCAGCGCATGCTCGTGGTGGAGCCGCCGGTTGAACTGTTCCTCGCCGATCGCGAACGACAGGTCGTCGTGATGCGCGCGCAACTCCGTCCGGAGCGCCATGCCGAAGCGCGCCAGGGCCGACTCCGCCTCACCGAGGGCGTCGTCGATCGCGGCAGCCGAGGCGGGGTCAGCCTCCCGCGCGACCCGGGCGGCATCGACCAGGAGCCGGGGGCCGGCGTCGGCGAGCTGGGTTGCGGTATCGAGGAAGACGCGGGGCGGGTCCTGGATCGTCTCGCGGGCGATCTTCAGATAGGCGGGCGTGGCCTTCAGCCGGCCCAGCAGCCCCCGGGCCCGGTCCGCCGGATCGGTCTTGCGCCGGCGCAGCAGCGAGTGAAACGCGCCATAGAGGTGGGAGAGCCAGAAGGTGGGGTCGTGCACATGGGGCCGTTCGTGCTCGAACCGGAAGATCGCCATGCGTACCTCGTCGAGGAACGCGGTGCGGTCGATCTCCTCCTGCGGGTCCTCGACTTCGAGCTGCTCCACTGCCACGGCGATCGCCTTGAATGCGACGAGATGCTGCCGCATCGGCACCCCGGAAAAATCGGCGAGCCGCTCGTCATGCATCGTCACCCCGGCGGCGCTGGCCGCCGAGGGGTCGAAATGCCACCTGAGGTCGAGGTACGAGCGGTAGAGTTCGGTCGTTGTGGTCATGGGGGCTCTTGGCCGGGGTGTAACGTGCCGGTGAGGCCGACGCCGAGTCAAGGGATTGAACTCGGGCGAAAGGTGAGGGATGATTCGCGCATGACATCCCCCCTCGATCTCGATCATGCCACCATGCAGCGCCTTGGGCACCAGGTGGCCGACCACATCGCCGCGCATATCGCCGGCCTGCGGAATCAGCGGGTCTTCAAGTACCTCCCGCGGGCGGAGGCGGAGCGCCTGATCCAGACCCCGCCGCCGTCACACCCGCAGGCCTTCGAGTCGCTGCTCGGCTTCCTCGACGAACGAGTCTTCCCGCACCACACGCCCGAGCCGCATCCTGGCTTCCTGGGCTACGTCCAGGGCTGCCCCACCTTTCCGGCGGTGCTGGGAGACTGGCTCGCAGCGGGATACAACTTCTTCGGTGGTGCATGGCGGGTGGCCAGCGGACCGGCGATGCTGGAGCTCACGGTGCTGGAGTGGTTCCGGGAGTGGATCGGGATGCCCGAAGGCGCCGGCGGCCTGCTGACCTCCGGTGGGTCCACCGCGAACCTCATGGCCATCGTCGCGGCGCGGCATGCGGCGGTGGGTGAGGCGTCCGAGCGGCTGCCGAAGCTCACCGTGTACAGCTCCGACCAGACCCACAGCTCGGTGACCCGTGCCGCCTGGATCGCGGGCGTGCCCCGCGCCAACATCCGCTCGCTGCCGGTAGACGGGGAGTTCCGCCTCAGGATGGATGCGCTGAGTCAGGCGCTGGCGGCAGATCGCGCGGCGGGGCTGATCCCGCTCGCGGTGGTGGCGAGCGCCGGGACTACCAACACCGGCGCCGTGGATCCGCTGCATGAAATTGCCGCGCTCTGCCGCTCCCAGAATATCTGGCTGCACGTCGACGGCGCCTACGGCGGATTCGCCACCCTGACCGCACGGGGCCGGGCCGCGGTGGACGGCATCGGGCTGGCGGACAGCGTGAGCCTCGACCCGCACAAGTGGCTGTACATGCCGTTCGAATGCGGATCGCTGCTGCTGCGGGAGCCCGCCCGGCTCTTCGACGCCTTTCACATCCTGCCGGACTACCTCCGCGACCTGGACCAGACCGGCGGCGAGGTAAACTTTGCCGACTACGGCGAGCAGCTCACCCGCTACGCGCGATCGTTGAAGGTATGGCTCGGGGTGAGTTACTACGGGACGGTGCAACTGGCGGCGGCGATCGACGCAGGCATTGACCGCGCGGAGCTGGCTGAACGGCTGATTCGCTCAACCCCCGGACTGGAACTCCTCTCCCCGGCTCAGCTCGCGGTCTGCTGCTTCCGGGTGCATCCGGACGGGGTGGCGGATGGCGCCGAGCTTGACGCGAGCAACCAGCGGGTGCTGGATCGCATCAACGCCAACGGCCGGTTCTTCCTCTCGACCACTCGACTCCGGGGCGCGCTGGCACTGAGGATCTGCTGCTGCGGGCATCGGACGACGGAGGAGGACATCGGGCGGTTGTTCGCCGAGATCGTGGCGGCGACGGACGAACAGCGGTAGGGGCGGACCTCAAGTCCGCCCCTGCCCTCCAGTCCCCTACCCTCCCATCACCTCGCAATCATCGCCCAGCGTCGCCGTCCCCTTGAGCCCGCTGACCGTCACCCGGTCGCCGAGCATCGAGTGATGCAGGGTGGTATCGGTGATCGCGCACTTCTGGCCGACAATCGTGTGGCTGAGGTGGCTGTCCACCACCCTGGTGCCGGCCTCGAGGGTGACGTTCGGTCCGATGACGCTCTTCTCGATCGTCACGCCATCCTGGATGAGCACCGGATCGTGAATGGTGACGCCGGGAAATTCCCGGCGCCGGGCCGAGCCCTTCCGGAGCATGATCTCGTTGGTTTCCAGCAGCGTGTCGAGCTTGCCGCAGTCGTACCAGCCGCCCACTTCGGCGGTGAGAATCTTGCGGCCATGGTCGATCATGTGCTGGAAGGCGTCGGTGAGGTAGTACTCGCCCTTGTTGGTGGGACTGGCGAGCACGTGGTCGATCCCGCGCCAGAGCGCGGCGGTGTCCTTGATGTAGTAGAGCCCGATGTTGGCGAGCTTGGAGATCGGCGTGGAAGGCTTTTCAACGATCTTCGTCATGTAGCCATCCT
>JBDTTN010000025.1:0-13220 GCA_039930625.1 Gemmatimonadota bacterium
TGTATTCGCCGGAGTTCACCTTGAAGCCGGTGTAGTAGGTGAAGGCGGAGTAGAGCAGCCCGAGCGAGTCCGGCCACTGCAGCTCACGGAGCAGGGTCAGGTCGTTGCCGCGGCCGATGCCGATCGAGGCCGTTGCCCACTCGCCGACGCCATCCATCGTGAGGATCGCCGCCTCCTGAAAGGGCGACGGAAAGAATGCGCTCGCGGCGTGAGACTCGTGATGCTCGGCGTACAGCACAGGGCCATCGTAGGACAGCGCCTCGCGAATCTGCCGGTCCATGTACAACTTGTCCTTGATCCACAGCGGCCCGGCCATCAGGAACGACTTGAATCCCCGCGGCGCCACACCGAGGTAGGTCTCGAGGATCCGCTCGAATTTGAGCAGCGGCTTGTCGTAGAAACCGACCGCCGTGAGGTCCTTCGTGGTGATCCCCGCGGTGGCCAGGCAGTAGTCCACGGACAGCTGTGGAAATGCGGAGTCGCCCTTGATCCGGCTGAGCCGTTCCTCGCTGGCGGCCGCCACGATGTCGCCGTCGCGCAACAGACATGCGGCGCTATCGTGATAGAAGGCTGAGATACCGAGTATGTAGGCCGGGCTCGAGCCTGGCATCAGGGATTCCTTGGTGTTCTTGGGCTAAGAGCCCTCGATTTGGCAAGAAGCAGGCCAATGCCCACATGCCGGCGAGGTTCTGGCCCTCCTCTTGCCAGCCATCGGCAGCGTCGAAGATCCTTACCTCGGCCCTTTCGCGCCAGCACCACTTTTTCCGACGGGATCATCATGAAGCTCGGACCCCTTTTGGCCAGGCTCGGCGGCGCCATTCGGGACGGCTGGCTGATGCTGGGTCTTACCCTCGTCCTCTTTCTTGCCCTGGAATTCGGATACCGCGGCGTCCACGCGCTGAAGGGTGGAGGCTCCGCCTCAAGCAGCCCCGCGGCAGACTCCACGCTGCACCCCTACGCCGGTGCCGCCTGGTGGGGGCCCTTTCAGGGCCGTGACGGTCTACTGGTTCGCAAGAACCGCTACGACCCATACCGGGGGTTCTGGCCCATTCCCGCGACGTCCCGATACGTGAACGTGGACTCCGCCGGGCGCCGTGTCACACCGCAGCCGCCTGCCGCCGGAGAGTCGCGTCGCCAACTCTTCATGCTCGGCGGCTCGACCATGTGGGGCTTCAGCGCGCGTGACTCCTTCACCATTCCCGCGCTTACCGCGGTTGCACTCCGGGAACGCGGCATCACCGACGTTGAGGTGGTGAACCTCGCGCAGCAGGCTTTCAACTCGACCCAGGAGGCCACGACCCTGATGGTCGAACTGGCACGTGGCCACGTCCCCGCCGCCGCCGTCTTCCTCGATGGCTACAACGATATTGCGACCGGAGTGAAATACGGGACGCCCGGACATACCTACGGTGAGGAGGATACCCAGCAGAGAATCGAACTCGGTGCGCGGGGCTTCTGGGCGGAGTTGTTCGGGCTCGGGCGCCACGCGGAGCTCATTCAGCGGATGCAGCGGATGATGGGGATCACCCCACCGCCGACTCCGGTGCGGGGCGGACCAGAGCGAGTCTGCGGGCCGGTCGCTGCATACTTCCGCAATGTCGCGGTCTCGGTCGAGGCACTCGGCAAGCAGTGGGGCTTCCCGACCCTGTACCTGCAGCAACCTATCCACGCCACCACGCACAAGCCACTGACGCCGTGGGAGAAGACGCTCTATCGGGGCCGTTCGCTGGCGCCCTGCGCGGCGTCGCTTGATTCGGCCATGGCGGACCGGACGGGGTTGAGCTACTTCTCCCTGGCCGGGCTGTTCGATGCGGACACGGTCTCGGTGTACGTCGATGAGCACGCCCACATCACCGAGGACGCCAACCGGAAAGTGGCGGAGCGGATCGCGGATCTCGTCGCGCCCCTTCTGCAGCGTACCGCTCCCCGGCCCGCAACTCGCTGAGCAGGGTGGCTGCCCCCGCGCCATTCATCGCGGAAACCTCCTCCCGATACTTGAGTAGAACGCCGAGCCTTTCACCGACCTGGCTCTCTTCCAGCCGGCGGGCACCAAGCGCCCTCAGCGCGGCAGCCCAGTCGAGCGCCGCCGCCACGCCGGGTAGCGTCGTCAGATCGGCCTGACGGAGTCGCTGCCCGAAACTCATGATTTCCACGCCGCAGCCAGGTCGGACTGCGGCTATGCCGTCGGCGTCTCCAGATCCCGGGCATAGTCCGGAAAGCGGAATCGCATCTCCGGCCCGAGCAGGCCGCCGTGGCCGAGATCGGCGAGGGCGGCGGCGGAGACGGCCTCACCCGTAAGCAGCCGCGGCAGCACCAGGTCCGCTGCCGTCGCCATCGAGAACATGCCGCACTGCGGGAGGCCGAGGATGGTCGTGCCGCCTAACTGGGCGAGCCAGATCATGGAACCGGGATGCGCGGGTACGCCGCGGCGAAGCACTCGGCCGCCCAGAGCATGGAGCGCGTCGTAGAAAGGGGAGAGCGGGTCGCCGGCGGAGACTCCGCCCACCAGGATCAGCGAGACCTCCTGCCCGTGCGCCAGCTCCTCCAGTGACGCGCCCAGCCGCCGTGTCGCCGATTGCACATCCTCGTCTTCGATCAGGGTCGTGCCGACGAAGATCCCGCCGAGCGATGACACCTTCATCTGGGCGGCGCCGGTGAAGCGGCCCAGCGCCGCGGCGGCGAGAGCTTCCGCCGCGATGGCGGCCACCCGCAGCGGCAGGTAGGGTTGCACGTCCACCAGCGGTGCCTGTTGTTTGGCGAGGACTTCCCCCTGCAGGACCTCGCCCTCCCAGACCAGGTGCGGTGCGACCTTCACACCCGCCACCACTCGCCCGGCACGCACCGCCTGGCCGTGGAAGAGCGTGAAGATCTCGATCGGATCGATGCGGTTGACCTGGCCAAGTCCCTCGACATTCACCCGCAGCACTCCATCAGTCCGGGCCGTGAGATCGACTCGGCTCTGGACCGGAGGCCCCACAACGACGCCGGGACCGGCTGCGGCCCGCGCAAGACGATTTGCCGCCTCGTCCTCATGCAGATCATTCGGTCCGGGCCACCCGAACCGCAGCGCGCTCACCAGCGCGCCACTGCGGCTGTCCTCCAGTATCTGGGCGGCGAGCTGATCGTCTATCCGGGTACCCTTGGCGATCGAGCGGCCACCGAGCCGCGCCGGCGCCAGCAGGACTGCGCCGATCACCCCCGCCATCCCGAGCGATTCAATCTGCCCGGATGTGACCCGTTCACTCCGCATCAGGACCCCCGTGGTACCGCTCCCTGGCCGGCCCACAGTTTAGCGACATCCTTCCCGCTTATCGACTCTCAGCCTTCAATGGTTGTCGTCCGCCGCGTGCGCGTAGAGCGCTTCGATGGTCGCCTGGAAGCGCTGTTCCACCATCCGCCGCTTCACCTTGAAGGTCGGGGTCAGCGTTCCCGCCTCGACCGTCAAATCCTCGCCGAGAATCGCGATCCGCTTGGGCCGCTCGAACTGTGCGAGGTCGCTGAGCCGGCCCAGCGACTCCTCCTCGAGCAACTGCCGAACCAGCTTCTCGCCGTAAAGCTGATCGCGGCTGGTCGCGGGAATGCCATGGTCGACTGCCCATTGCCGCAATCGCTCGAAATCGGGGACGATCAGCAGTGCCGGGTAGGCGCGTCGGTCGCCGATCATCACCGCCTGTGCGATGTACGGGGATAGCTGCGTGCGACCTTCGATCGGCTGTGGCGCCACCTTCTTCCCGCCGGCGGTCACGATCAGATCCTTGATCCGGTCGGTCACATGGAGAAAACCGTCGGCATCGAACGCGCCCACGTCGCCAGTGTGAAACCAGCCGTCGGCATCGATTGCCGCACTCGTCGCCGCTGGCTGGTGCCAGTAGCCCTGCATCACCGAAGGACCCTTCGCAAGGATCTCGCCTTCGTCGCCGATGCGGAGTTCGACTCCAGGATATGGCAGACCCACGCTGCCGAGGCGCCAGCCATCCGGGCGGTTCGCGGCGAGAACGGGAGCGGTTTCGGTGAGGCCGTACCCCTCATAGAGTGGAATGCCCGCCCCCAGGAAGAATCGCCCCACGACCGGTGAGAGCGGTGCTCCCCCGCAGATCATCGTCGAGAGCCGTCCGCCGAGTCCGCGGCGGATCTTCCGGAAGACGAGGAGATCGGCCACGCGATGCTTGAACTTCAGGCCCAGACTCGGCGTTGTCCGGGCGGACCAGTGATCGACCATCGCTCCGCCTACCTCGGCAGCCCAGTGCACCAGCCTGCCCTTGAAGCCGCCCGTCGCCATGACCTTGCCGTAGACTTTGTCAAACAGGCGGGGGACGGCGATCATGATCTGCGGCTGAATCTCCAGCAGGTTTGCCGGGACCTGCGCCACCGACTCCGCGTACGCGATAGTGACGCCATTGTCCCAGTAGTAGTAGTCGCCGATCCGCTCGAGCACATGAGAGAGCGGCAGCAGTGACAACGCCACCGAGCCGGGGCTGGTGAGGAGCGATCCATGCTGCCTCGAGGCGGCCACCATCGCCGCGAGGTTGTAGTGGGTCAGTACGGCGCCCTTGGGCGTGCCCGTCGTGCCGGAGGTGTAGATGATCGTCGCGATACTCTCCTGCGAAAGTCCCATCGATCGTTTCCGCAGGTTGCGACTCCAGACCGCCTGGTCCTCCGGGTTCTCGTCGAGAAGGTCCGATAGCGATCGCGCGGTGGTTCCCGCCGGCGTGGAATCGAACATCACCAGTTGCGCCAGCTCGGGGCATTGCGGGCGGCTCCCGTCCACCTTGCCCATCTGGTCCGCGTTGGACACGAAAATTGCCCGCGCTCCCGAATCTCGCAGGATGAACGCGATCTGGTCGGCCGGTAGAGTCGGGTAGATCGGTACCACGATCAGTCCGAGCGCCAGTGCGGCATAATCCACCATCGCCCACTCGGGACGATTCTCCGAGAGCAGTGCGACCCGGTCCCCAGGTTCGAGGCCCCAGCCGCAGAGCAGTGCGGCCACCTGCGCGACGCGGAGTTCGACGTCGCGGTAAGTCAGGCTCTGCCAGCTGCCCTCCCGCTTGAACCGGAGTGCTTCCTGGGCGCCGAAGCGGTCGATCGATTCGTAGAAGATCTGGTTGAGCGTCGTGCGCGGGAACGGCTGCAGCGGAGTAACCGGTGCCGAATACTGCGGGGCGATCGTTGTCATCGGGTCCTGCCCTCGGCGGCGCTCGCTCGGGATAGCGCTGGCTCCGTCCGGAGGCCGCCGGGAGCCGCCCGGGAGGAGGGCGGATGGGCAGAGTCAGTTGTGGACTTGAAGCATAGCCGGGGGAGCTTGAAGATCTCGTGAAGGTCCCGAGCGAGCTAGCGGGATCGCGCGTCCCGGACGCGGCTCATCGCGTACTCCGCAAGGGCTGTGATGGTGAGGCTGGGATTGACTCCGGGGTTGGCGGGCATGATCGATCCGTCGACCACAAAAAGCCCCGGGTAGCCGTGCACCTGGCAGTCGGCATCAATGACTCCCTCCGCGGCCGTCTGCCCCATTGGGCAGCCACCCAGGATGTGGGCAGTGATCGGAATGTCGAATAGTCCCTCGTTGACCGAACCCATCGCGATGCCGTTGGTCCGCTCGGCAAAAGTCCGGGTGACCTGGTGACCAATCGCAATCTTGCTCGGGATGGTGGCCTCTTCGTCAGGCTGGGAAATGAGGTCATTCCTGAAGCCGGTGAACAGGCTGCGTCCCGGACGAAGCCGGATGCGATTGTCTTCCCACTGCATCGCCAGCATGATCGTAGTGCGCTCCGCCCACCCCGGCAGCAGGTGCGTCCGCAGGAACTCACCGGGGTGGCGGGCAAGGTGCAGCGCCGATTGCCCGAGGCGGGAGAGCAGGCTCCCCGATTCGATCATCGGCCCGCCGAGCAACCGCATGGCGGAGGATCCTGCGGGGTAGCGCACCGGTTCGATGGTAGTCACCGCATCGGCGCGGAAGATCGAGGTGATGGCGATGCCCTTCGAGTAGTCAATCTCTGCGGTGCGGGCAACGCTGCCGAGCAGCGCCTCGTTGTTGGTCCGGACCATGTCGCCCAGCCGGGGCGAGAGTCGGCTGAGTGATCGAGTGACCTCTCGGCAGCGGAAGAGCAGGCGCAGTGAACCAAGGGTGCCGGCGGAGACGATCACCTGACGGGCGCGGAGCGGTGGCATCCCGCGATTCAAGAGTCCCGTGGTGCGTCGCGCATGCACCTCGTACCGGGCACCGTCCTGCTGCGGCCCCGCGAGCGGCCGGATGTCCCGGACCGTCGCCTCGGCGAGGATCGTCGCGCCCCACTTCTCCGCAAAATAGAGATAGTTCTTCGGCAGGGTGTTCTTCGCGTCGAATCGACATCCCACCATGCATCCGCCGCAGTGGTGGCAGGCGTGCCGACTCGGTCCTTCACCGGCGAAGTAGGGATCCGCGAACTCCTGCCCCTCCTGACCCGCCGCGCCGAAGAAGGCGCCTACCGGCGTCGGCCGGAAACTCTCCCCGCGCCCCAGCTCCTCTGCAATCTTCTTGAGCTGAAAATCCGCCGGCCACAGCCTGGGATTGTCGGTGACGCCCAGCATTCGCTTGGCGGTGGCGTAGTGCGGCCGCAGTTCGCGCCTCCACTCCACCGGCTTCTGCCACGCCGGCGAGTCGAAGGCTTCATCGCCGGGTTCCATCAGCACGTTGGCGTAACCGAGGCTTCCGCCACCGACGCCAGCGCCATGCAGCACAAAGACGTTCTTGAACGGGCTGATCTGCAGAATGCCGTAGCAGCCGACAGAGGGAGCCCACAGGTAACGCGGGAGATCCCAGGTGCTGGTGGCAAAGTCCTGGTCTCGGAATCTCTTGCCGCGCTCCAGCACCAGCACGCGATAGCCTTTTTCCGCCAGTCGCATCGCGGAGACGCTGCCGCCGAAGCCGGAGCCGATGATGATGTAGTCGAATGTGTCGTTCACGCCGAACGCTATCCGTGCAACCGGAGCGGCCGCAAGCTCGAGTGCCAAGCTTGTACAGTGGGGTGGGTGCGATCACCTTCATGCAGCACGTTGCAGACATCATTCTACGAGAGTCTTCATGAAGCTGTTCGACGCACTCGCTCATCGACAGCTGGTGGTCGTGACCGGGAAGGGCGGAGTGGGCAAGACCACGCTGGCCGCCGCGATCGGGCGATTGCTCGCCGCGGGAGGACGCAAGACGCTGCTACTCGAGATCGACCCGCGTGAGAGTCTGCACCAGTTGCTTGGCACCGAACCATCCGGCGGCCAGATCGTGAAGGCGGGCACCCGGCTCACTGCGCAAAATCTGCAGGCCCGTGCGGTGGTGGATGGCCTGGTGCGGGAGAAGCTGCCCGTCGCGGCGCTGGCGAAGAAGGTCATCGCGAGCTCGGTCTTTCAGCACTTCGCCGATGGCGCGCCAGGACTCAAGGAGATGGCGGTACTGGGTTACGCCCTCCGCGTCGTGGAGGGCCACTACCGTCACAAGGCCGACGTCGTGGTCCTGGACGCACCGGCGACCGGTCACAGCGCGGCAATGCTCGCAGCTCCACTGGTCCTCGCCGACGCGATCGGCGGTGGTCAGCTAGGCGACATGGCGAAGGATCTCGCGGCCTTCATCGCCGACCCGGACCGCTGCGGGGTCGTGCTTACCGCCCTCGCCGAAGAGATGCCGGTGCAGGAGGCCCTGGAGCTGATCGCGCTGCTGCGCGAGAAGATCGGTCGCCCTCCGGAGCTGGTGATCGCCAACGCGCTCTACCCTCCGTTCCCTTCGGCCTCATCGCAGGGGCGCAGCAGCGATAGCGGCACTGGCGCTGTCCTCGATCTCTGGCGCCAGCGGCGGGCCGTGAATGAGCGGGAGCTGAAGCGACTGCGCGCCGGGTGGAAGGGTCCGCTCGCCGAAATCCCGCTGCTGCCACTCGACCGGGGCCCCGATCTGCTCGCTGCGGTAGAAGCGGTGCTGGCCGAGGAGCTCGCATGAATCTCGGGCCACTCAATCAGCGACTCCTCGTTGTCGTCGGCGCCGGTGGCGTTGGCAAGACGACGCTGGCGGCCGCCCTCGGCCTCCAGTCTGCGCGAGGCGGCAGCGACACTCTCGTCATGACCTTCGACCCTTCACTCCGGCTCAAGGACGCCCTTGGCGTCGGGGAGGAGGCGAGGGAGCGCGCCGTGAAGGTGAAGTCGGGAACCAGGGGCAGTCTGAGCGTCGCCCTGCTGGATGCCCGCACCACCTTCGACCGCCTGATCCGCCGGTACGCTCCGGACGATGCCGCTGCCGAGCGCATCTTCAGCAACCGCTTCTACCGGGACCTCGCGGGGAACCTCGCCGGCATCCTGGAATACATGGCGGTCGAGCGGCTTTTCGAGGTTGCTGGCGAAGGGAATTACGATCGCATCATTCTCGATACTCCGCCCACGCGTCAGGCGCTGGACTTCCTCGAGGCGCCGGACCGGATCGTGAACTTCCTCGACAGCGGCGCCGTGCGGCTGGCACTCAAGCCGTGGTGGGAACAGGGCGGGGGGCTCAAGCGGATTCCGATGCGGATCGCGGCGAAGGGTGTCGAGCAGATTGTAGATCGGGTGGTTGGCGTCCGGCTGCTGCACGACATGGTCGAATTCTTCCGCGCCTTCACCCCGCTCTATGACGGCTTTCGGCAACGGGCTGGCGAGGTCCGTACGCTGCTGCGTGCCCCGGACTCACTCTTCCTGCTGGTGAGCGGCCCGGGTGAGGATCGGATCCCCGACACTTTGTTCTTCGCCCGCAAGCTGAAAGAGGCCGGGCATCGGCTCGGGCCGATCGTGGTCAATCAGGTCCATCCCGTGGCACCGCTGCCCCGTGCGGCAGCGCCGGCCTTCGCCGATGGGCTTTCCCTCTTCCACTATCTCGGCGAGCGGGACCACCGCGGACTCGAGCGGTTGCGGAAACTGCTCTCCCGCGCCGAGCCGCTGCTCGCCGTTCCGCTGCAGGCCGCTCCCCCTACCGACCTCGCAGATCTCGAGGCGCTGGGTCGGGTCCTCCTCTCCCAACTGGCGCGCTGACCCGCCGGCCGGCTTCCCCCGGCCGACAGTTACGACATCCCCGCCGACCGGTGCGCGCCGGACCCCTCCATCCGACTCTGAGGAAAGCTTTACCGCGATGCGACAATTGGGACTTGCATTTTTGCCGCAATGCGGTAAATTGATGCCGTCCACAGGAGACTCATCATGATTCGACTCATCAAGCGGTACGGCGGCGGCAGCCGGAAGCTCTACGACACCGAGGAGAGCCGCTATGTCTCACTCGATGAGATCGCGGGCTGGATTCGTGAAGGACAGGAGCTCCAGGTCGCGGACAGCGCCACCGGCGAGGATGTCACTGGCCAGACGCTGGCGCAAATCATCTATGAAGATCACAGGCGGGGGCATTCATTCCTGCCCAGTGAGTTCCTTCACGCGGTGATTCGCCGCGGTGGCAGAGCCCTCGCCGATGGAGTCGAGCAGATCCAGACGGGTGTAGACCGTATTGTGAAGGCTTCGGTCGAAAAGATCACTCCGGTTGGCGGAATGCAGGACGAACTGGATCTGCTCCGCGACCGGCTGGCCGAACTGGAACAGTCGCTGGTGGAGCTTGAGACGGAGCCGGCGACTCGCAGGCCGAGGCGCAAGAGGGTCCGGAAGTAGAAACACGATCGCGTTTGACGCAGGTATTTATCCATAGCAGCGTCCGGCCCTCGATGGCCGGCAATCCCGGAGGAAACCATGGCAGCCAAGAAGAATTCCAAGAAGGCCCAGGCGCTCCCGATGCTCAAGGAGTCGGCTCATGAGATCTGGCTCGCAGGGCTCGGTGCCTTTGCGCTCGCAGGCGAAGAGGGTGGCAAGCTCTTCGGTCAGCTCGTGAAGAAGGGCGAAGGCCTGGAGAAGCTGAACAAGACCCGGATCAACAACCTGGTCAATCGGGCCGGTGACCTTCAGGGAGACGCCCGCATGGCGGTGGCCCGCATCACCACTCCGATCGAGGCAGGGATGACCAGCGCCATGCATCGGCTCGGCGTTCCGACCCGCAAGGAGATCTCGACTCTGACCAAGCGCGTCGAGGAGCTCACCCGGGTCGTGGCCAAGTCGAAGACCAAGGCTCGGAAGGCCACTCGCCGGTCCGTCAGCGCCTGAGAGGGGGGTCTATGACCACCGCGCGCCGAGGGCGGCGGGGTCGTCGGCTGGGGCTCGCCCTGGCCGGCGGGGGTCCGGCCGGTGCCGTCTACGAAATCGGCGCCGTCCGGGCACTGGAAGAAGCGATCGAGGGACTCGATCTCAACGGGTGTGATGTCTACGTCGGGGTGAGCGCGGGGGCCTTTGTTGCCGCCTCGCTCGCCAACGGGCAGACCACCGCGCAGCTGGTACGTGGCCTGGTGACCGACGAGCCGGGTGAACATCCTTTCGACCCGACGAGTTTCTTTCAGCCAGCCTACCGCGAGTGGGCTCGCCGGGGAATGCAGCTCCCCGGCCTCATCGCACATGCTGTGTGGCAGGTCTCCAACGCGCCGCACGAAGAAACCCTGATGAAGTCGCTGGTTCGCATCTCGCGGGCCCTGCCGCTCGGCATCTTTGACAACGAGCCGATCCGGCGGCATCTCGAGCGCACCTTCGCAATTCACGGGCGCACCAACGATTTCCGGAACCTCACGAAGAAGCTCCGTGTGGTATCGGCGGATCTCGAGTCAGGCACTCCCATCGTCTTTGGATCCGAAGGGTGGGATCACGTACCGATCTCCCGCGCGGTGCAGGCGAGCACCGCCGTACCTGGGCTCTATCCCCCGGTCGAGATCGATGGCCGCCTCTGCGTCGATGGTGTTCTGCTCAAGACCCTGCACGCCTCGGTGGCGCTGGAGCAGGGGGCAGAGCTGCTGCTGTGCGTGAACCCGCTCGTGCCGGTGGATGTGGCGGCGGGAGAATCCCAGGGAAAGCTCGCGAGCGGTACGCTGCTGCGCCGAGGGATGCCAGCCATTCTGTCGCAGACATTCCGCACGATGATCCACTCGCGGATGGTGGTCGGGATGTCCGCATACAAGACTCGCTTCCCCGGCGTGGATGTGGTGCTCTTCGAGCCGGAACGCAGCGAGTACGGGCTGTTCTTCAACAACATCTTCAGCTTCACGTCGCGCAGGGAGATCTGCCAGATCGCCTATGCCGCGACGCGGCGGGACCTGTGGCGACGGCGCGCCACGCTGGAGCCGATCCTGAAGCGTTACGGCCTCCGCCTCCGGACCGAAGTGCTCGAGAATCAGGATCAGGACATCTGGGCTGGCGTCGGAATCGTTCGGGAGCGTGCTGCGGCGACCGTGACGGACCGGCTCTCGAGTGTACTCGAACGGCTGGAATCGAGGAGCCAGCCGAGGCGGAGGACCACCGGGGCGCGTGCCCCTTAGGGGAAAACAGGCGGTGCGCGGCTAGAGCGCGCGCAGCGCCTCGAACTCCTCCTCGAAGGCGCGCACCAGGTCGTGCGCATCGGGGACCAGGACGGTATCCGCCAGGACACCGACCTGGACACAACCGGCAAAACTCAGAATCGAAATCCCCACCCCGATATCCGCGCGTTGCGGCACCCAGAACATCAGGCTCCGCACTCGCCGCCCCGCCAGCGTCAGTTCGCGCTGGGGGCCGGGCACGTTGGTGACGACGGCGGTGCACTTGTTGGCGAGGAAATCGATCAGTCCTCGACTCACGCCTTGCGGGAGCAGGGTGAGCATCGCGTGCTGGATACCGTATACCACGATGGGGACGACCGACTGCTTGAGCGCGTCCATCTGCAGCTTCACCGCACGGACTCGCTCAGCGAGCTGTTCGATGCCCGCCGGCAACTCGAGCGGAACGGCCGCAAACCGGTTCTCCAGCCGGAGTGGCTCGTGCGGGGACCGGACGTTTACCGGCATCGAGATGTGCAGCTTCTGAATGCTCTGACCGGCGTGGCGGGCCAGGTAGCGACTGAGCGCTCCCGAGACGACGGCCATGAGCACGTCATTCACCGTCGCATCGAGCTGCGTCCGTGCCCGCTTGACGACCGCCAGATCGAAGGGTGCCGTCCAGGCCACCTGTTTCTTTCCCGAGACCTTCGCTCCGTGCAGCGCGTGGCGATCCGGCCGCCAGAGCATCCGCTTGATCAGAATTCCCGGTGCGGCGAAGGGCACGCTGATCGCCTTGAGCAGACCCTTCCCCATGGCGCCCGCAGCGGGACGAATGCCACCGCGCGCGGGCGCCAGTTCGTGCTCCGCCGTCATTTCCTCCATCAGCGCGAAGATCACCGAGACCAGCGCCATGCCGTCGCCGATGCTGTGGTGAATCCGCGCCAGCACCGCGCTCGAATCGGATTCGAAGCGCTCGATGACCTGGAACTGCCACGGCGGTCGGTCAGCGGGGAGGGGTGAGGACGCTTCCTCCCCGATGTAGCGCTGCAGCTTGTCGATGGTGGAGAGATCACTTACGTGTGCCGCGACGATCTGCCGGGAGATGTCAAATTCGGGGTCCGGCACCCAGTGAGGCACCCCGCGCACCGACACGACCCGGTCGCGGAACCGCGCATACTGCTCGCCCCCGCCGGCTTCGATCACCCGCTGCCGGAAGGTCTCGCGAAAGGTCGCGAGATCGATCCGATCGGTAGTGAAGACTCCGTTGATCACCATCAGATTGGTCGCGGTGTCCTGCAGCCAGACCGCGTCGTTCCCCGCGACCCGCTCGGATCGTGGCGCCACCGCGGCCTGCGCGCGGGCGCCCGTCGAGGGAGGGCCGGAGCGGGCGGGCATTACTTGCGGATCGCGAGGAAGAAGGCGATCACGAACAGCATTCCCCAGACCGGCCACGGCGCGCCGAAGCCCATCGAGATCGCGCCCGCAACGAGGCATGAGCCCGCGATCAGAGTTCCCCGGAGCCCCGCCAGCGGATTTTCGGTGGGTTGGCGGGCCACCTTCTCCAGCACCCGGAGCCCATCGGTGACGAGCAGCGGCATCTTCGCCATGGCGTCCACCAGGTCCGGAGCGCCGCGCATGCCCTCAGTGAGGAGCCGGAGCGGGCTGAATTGATGAAGGAACAGCGTCCGGATGTGCTTCTTGGAGACTTCGGCGACATCAAATCCGGGCAGCAGCACGTGCCCGACTCCCTCGAAGGTGACCAGCGCCTTCACCATGAGGACCAGTTCCACCGGGAAGTACATCCGGTACTGGGCCCCGCGGCTCAGCGAGTCGAGGATGAGCTGGCCGAGCGAGTAGCCTTCG
>JBDTTN010000026.1:0-13104 GCA_039930625.1 Gemmatimonadota bacterium
GGCGATGCCGGCGGCGCGCTGGGTGTGGCGCAGCTGGCCTGGCACCGGCAGCTCAAGCAGCCGCGCACGGTAGTGCCCGGGCATGACAGCATGCACGGCGCCTATCTCGGCCCCTCCTACACTCCGGAGCAGATCGAAGAGTATCTTCGCAGCATCGGAGCGCCGTACGAGCGACTCGACCGGCCGGCGCTGCTGCAGAAATCCGCGGCGCTGCTGGCCGACGAGAAGATCGTGGGCTGGTTCGATGGCCGCATGGAGTTCGGTCCGCGGGCGCTCGGAGGTCGCAGCATCCTCGGCGATCCGCGCAGCCCGAAGATGCAGGCCCAGATGAACATCAAGATCAAGTTCCGGGAGGGCTTTCGCCCGTTTGCGCCGAGCGTCCTGCGGGAGCGGGTGAGCGAGTATTTCGAACTGGACGGGGACTCACCGTACATGCTGCTGGTCGCCCCGGTGAAGCAGGAGCGGCAGATCCCGATGTCCGAACAGCAGCGCAAGCTCTGGGGCATCGATCAGCTCAACGTGGTGCGCTCGGATATTCCGGCGGTCACCCACATCGACTACTCGGCCCGGATCCAGACGGTGACCCGGGAGACCAGCCCGAACTATTACGACCTGATCCGCGAGTTCGACCGGCAGACGGGCTGCGCCGTGGTGGTGAACACCTCGTTCAATGTGCGGGGCGAGCCCATCGTCTGCAGCCCGGCGGATGCCTATCGCTGCTTCATGCGGACTCACATCGACGCGCTGGTGCTGTATCCGTTCCTGCTGCACAAGGACGGCCAGCCTGAATGGAAGGAGAGCGGCGATTGGCGGACCGAATTCCAGCTCGACTGACCCCGCAGGAGGGCCGCAAGTTCGGCCTCACCGTCGGCATCGCGTTTCTGGTGCTGGGCGGCATCTCCCGCTGGCGCGGGCATGATGTCGCTCCGCTCGTGCTCTGGAGTCTGGGCGGGCTGCTCACCGTCGGCGGCCTGCTGATCCCGGGGCAGCTCAGCGGCGTGCATCGGGCGTGGATGGGCCTGGCGCACCTGCTCTCGAAAGTCACGACCCCGCTGTTCATGGGGCTGGTATACTTTCTGGTCATCACCCCGATGGGCCTCTTGATGCGGCTCTTCAGTCGCAACCCGATGGTCCATCGTCCCGGCGTGGCCGGGTACTGGGTCGTGCGCAAGCCCGATCCTGACCAGGCCAACTCGCTCACCCGGCAGTTCTGACGATGCAGTCGAGCCCCGCCCCAGGAGGATCCGTGTCGCGACCGAGTCTGGTTCGAGAGCTGTGGTCATTCATGAAGGCGCGCAGGAAGTGGTGGCTGATGCCGCTCATCCTGCTGATGCTGCTCGTCGGCACCCTGCTGGTCTTCGCCAAGGGGTCAGTGCTGGCGCCCTTCATCTATACCATCTTCTAGGCCTGATGCCCAATCGCTGATCCATTCGCGGCGCCCCGCTGATCGAGCCGGGCGCCGCGTTCGGTTTTCGGGCCGGTCGCGCCGAGTCGTCTGGCCCGGAATTCGGCCCTATTGACATCGCCTGACAAACACGCCAGGATGGAGCGGTCATCCTCAGACCCGGGGGAACCCATGCGCCAGCCGACCTCGCTCTTCTGCCTGCTGCTACTTACCGCGCTGCCGGACGCCGCGTCCGCACAGCGAAATGTCGTCAATCGTGAGGCCACGCCCCGTACCTGGTCCCAGGAGATGCGGGATAAGGCGGAGGCCTCCCTCTATCAGAAGCATGACTGCACGAACGCCCTGGTGCAGTCCACGGCCGCCTTTGACCGGGAGATGCGGCACCCCGAACGGATGGACCCGCGGATTCCGCTGGTCAAGGCACGGGCGCACGAGTGCCTCGGCCAGGTGCCGGAGGCGATCCTCAACTATGCGATGCATGATCGCCTCGCCGGATTCTCGACAGAGAATGACATCGCGCTGGCCGGAGCCTGCAGCGCCCTGCTTCCGGCCGGTAAGCCGGCGGACTCCACCGGGCTCGCGCATCTCACCGATTCCCTGACTGTGGTGCGAAGTGAGATTGAGCGGGCCCGGGACCGCAACAGCATGGAGCTCTTCATCCGGACCGGGTCCTCGAGCATCGGCGCATCAGCCAGAGCAGGCCCCCGCTTCTCGCCGAATCTCCCATTCGATCTGGGCCGGGCCACCAGCACCACAAACAACGAGTACTACCGGGTGATGCGGAGCAGTTGGTACGGGGCGCCGGCCTACTCGCCGGCCACTGGATACTATCGTCAGGCAACGGCGCGGGCGACCGATGCCGAGTCACAGCTCGCGATGGCCCTCGCGGACGTCGAGGCCCGACTCCTCTGCCTGGATTCGCGCCGCTGATCGAGGTCGAGATCGACGGTCATGCGCGGCGCCGCCTCACATAGCGAGAACATTGGCAACGCGGACTCCGGCGAACTGAGCGGCGCGGAGGCGCGCGACGCCGGGCGCTTGGTGGCCGCGCTCCGGCCTCGATTCCGGATGCGACCCGCCTCTCGCGGCCAGCTGGCGCCGCGGCGCCGCCGGCCGCGACCGATCGTTCTCATCTGCGATATCACCGGCTCGATGGAGCGCTACGGCCGTTTCCTGCTGCGTTTCGCGCATGCGCTCGCGCGCTCCAGGGCCCCGCTCGAGGTGTTCGCATACCGCACCCGGCTCACCCGCATCACCCGGCCGCTCCGCATCCGCAGCGCGGACGAGGCGCTCGGCGGGTGACAGGATCAGTGGTCGAGTGGAGCGGGGGAACCCGCATCAGCGAGAGCCTGCACGAATTGAATCGGTGCTGGGTGCGCCGCACGATCCGGAGTGCCGCGGTCGTGCTGCCAGTCTCGGATGGCTGGGAGCGTGGAGATCCAGCACTGCTGGGGCGGGAGATGGCGCGGCTGCAGCGATCCTGCCATCGGCTGCTATGGCTCGATCCACTGGCCAGTCAGGCTGACTTCGAGCCCCTCACCCAGGCTCTGGTCGCGGCATTGCCGTTCGTCGATCACTTCCTGCCCTGCGTCAGCGTGGCTTCGCTGGAGCGACTGGGAGAAATGCTCGGATCGTTGGAATCCCGGGGACCAACGCTGGAGCGGGCGTAGGGGCGCAGGAGGGGCGCAGCGTGCTGCGCCCTTGCTGCGCCCCGACCCCCCGCGTGCCTATACGGAAACTCCACACCACTCGGCCAGTGCAACTGCCACCACCTTCACCGCCGTCAACAGCTGCTCGACTTCGATGTATTCGTCGGGTGCATGTGCCAGTTTGATGTCGCCTGCTCCATACATCACGCAGGGCATCCCGCCGAATGCAATGAAGTGCCGCATGTCGGCACCGTAGGTGGCTGCCTCGGTCGGGAGGTGCCGCCCAGTGACGCCGGTGTGCGCATTCCGAATTACGCCACAGATCGGGGAATCGGACGGCGTCTCCGCCGCGATGAACTGCCCGCCGAAATAAGTGATGCTGGGAGGATGCTCGCGCAGCCAGGGATCCCTCGCGGCCACCACCATGATTCGGTCGGCAAGCAGTTGCTTGAAGGACTCGAGCTCCTCACCAGGCAGGAACCCGACCCGGATCTCGGCCTCGAGCACTTCCGGTACCGTCGACGCCCAGTTGCCGGCCCGGACCACTCCCACGTTCACCGGGACCTTGTTGGCGAAGACATCGTACAGCGGATGCCGCAGCATGACGTTCCGTTCCTGCTCGAAGGCCATCAGCTCGTCGTAGATGGGCAGGAACTTCTCGAGCGCGGACACGCCCTCATCACGGGTTGCAGCGTGTGCAGAGCGCCCGGTAATGGTAAGCCGGAACACCAGCGAGCCCTCACAAGCCGTCACCAAGGCCAGCTCCGTCGGTTCGGTGACCAGGGCGGCGTCTGCGCGGTAGCCGCGCAACACGGTGGAGAGCGCGCCGATGCCACCGTCCTCCTCGCCGACGGTCGCCGCCACAGTGACGTCACCCTTGAGCCGAATCCCGCAGTCATCCAGCGCGGCGAGCGCCGCCAGGTGAGTCGTGAGGCCGCCCTTCATGTCGCAGCTTCCCCGGCCATAGACCCGGCCATCGACGAGGTTTGCCGCGTAGGGAGGCTGGGTCCAGAGCGCGTGATCACCCGCGGGCACGGTGTCGATGTGGGCATTCAGGAGGATCGAGCGGCCCCCTCCCGTGCCAGCACGCTTGCCGACGACGTTGAGTCGGCCTTCGTATCCCGGCTGCTCGCCGACATGCTCGAGGTAGCCGCGCATCTCCTCCGCCGAGGCGGCCCAGCTCTCGACCTCCAGCCCTCGCGCCCGGAACGCAGCTGAGGCGCAGGCGCTCATCGGCCCCTCCGCGCCGGTCACCGATGCTGTGCGCACGAACGACTGATGCAACCGGATGGTCGCGTCACGGGCCGCGTCGACCGCCTTGCCGATCCGTCCGACCAGCTCACTCGCGGATTCCTGGGGCACGCCTGCAACCTCGTGTCGGGGTGAAGCTGTTCGCGCCTGATGGCGGGGGGAGATTGGCGGCGAAAGCTAATCAATGGAGGCAGGAAGAAAAAAAGAGAGGCACCGCCGTGGCGGTGCCTCCCCGGTTGGGATCAGACTTTGGCGATCAGGAGCCGGTGAGGCAGCCCTTCGCGGCGTTGGACCAGTTTTTCTGGATTTTCCAGCTGCTGCCGTTGGCGAGTGTCACCAGGGTGCCAAACTGCCATGCGCACTTGTCGGCGTTCTCGTAGCCGCGGCGATCGTACCAGGCCGAGCCACGGGGATCCGTCTCGGTCTCGGCGAGTTCGTGGGCCGAGGTATTCACGAGCGACGCGAGCATCTGGGAATGACCGGTCTGGGTGTCGGTCGGATCGCAGCCGGCGACACCGGACGGGTTCGGCTCGTAGGCCGCCTGTACTGGTTTGCCGTTCGAACAGTTGCCCCAGGTGTGCCAGGCGCAGTAGTTGACACCGGACGGATAAGTCGGGGTGTAGACCACATACAGCGCGTTCGGGTCAGGATTCTGCCCCGAAATGGCACAGGCCTCGGCGACGGCTTGGGAGGTGCTCAGGGCGCCGCCCGGCGCGGAACTGCCATCGAAAACGTGGCCGAGGTAGGTCGCTGACGAGGTGATCTTGCTGGTCGCATCCCCGTATTCAGTGTTGAGGCCGTTGTAACGGCTGCCGCTCCAGCCAGCGTAGAACTGATCGATGCCACTCACGACGTCCGCGGGGAATGAGCCATTGGTGAACTGAGGTCCCCAGAAGATTGCCTGGATCTTGCTCGCCTTGATGACTGGCCCGTTGTGGTAGAGCAGCAGCTGCACCGCTTTGGCGTTGGTGGTGACATTGGTGGACCCCTGATGCATGACCGCCCCGATGGGCTGGCCGGCTTTCACTCCATCCGTAGAGACTCCACCGGCAGTGGTGTTCGCCGGCGACATCGATCCGTCCGAGCAGGCGGCGAGCACGCCGAGACCAGCCAGACACAGAGCCTTGCGGGAGATACTGGAACGCAGCATAGGGAGGAACTCCTGGGGTAGAGGAGACACACCATCCAGAACGCGCCACAGCAGCGGGCGAGCTGCACGAGGGACCGAGGCGAGCAGTGCCCGGAGAAACCTGCAAATGTTCTGAGGTGCTCATGGGCCTCGGCCAAGGCCCAGTTCCAAAATGTGAAATTCCCTCGGGCGCGCAAGCCCGAATCTCGGAGCGCCGCGTGAATTACGGTGATCCGGTTGTGGTGTCCCCGCCACGATCGGGCCGGGCGATCCCGGCGGGAGGCGACTGCCCCTCGAGAACTCGGGCGATGACACGCTCGAAATCCTCGATCGGGTGCGCCCCGTCAAGCACGACCCCGTTCACAATGAACGCCGGAGTCCCCGTGAAGCCGAACTGCTCGAATTCGGCCAGATCGGCATCGACGATCGCGCCAACCACCTCGGTCTGTGCGTCACGCCGCGCGCGAGCGACGTCGGCTCCCACGTTGCGGGCCGCCGCGTCCAGATAGGCCCCGCCCTCCGCCGTCAGTCGTTCCTGGTTCTGGAACAGCAGGTCGTGATAGCGCCATGCCTTCTCCTGGCTCTGCAGCAGCACCGCCTCGAACATCCGGGCCGCCTCCATGGCATGCGCATGAATTGTGAGGGGGGCCTGCTTCAGCACCAGGCGAACCTGATCGGGATACTTCGCCAGCACGGCTTTCAGGACCGAGGCGTCCCGGCGGCAGTAGGGACACTGGAAGTCCGAGTACTCAACGATCGTTACGGGGGCGCCCGGCGCCCCCCGCAGCGCGCGCCCCGCTCCGATCGCAGGGTGACGCGGCGTCGCCAGTTCGCGCTCGATGCGCTCGTCCTCGGCGCGCGCCGCCTTGGCCTGCGAGAGATGCTGGTAGGAATCCGCGGCGGCCTGCAGCGCTTCCATGACTTCGGTCGGGTGCTCGCGGATGGCCTCTGCGAGGATCTCCGGGTGCTGCTTCAGCGCAGCCCGCAACTCATCGGGCGACGGTGAGCAGGCGGCGAGCAGGCAAGCAATTGTGAGCAGCGGCGCGGCGCAGATGCGTGACACGCGGACCTCAATCATTCGGGTGGGAATCGGAGCCGAAATGTGGGGTGGGCCGCCGACTGTGCCAAGGCTGAACCCACTCAGGGGCGGACTTACGACGGTTCATACGCTGGACTATCGTTGGATCGTTCCCGGCTCAACGCTTTCCCAGCAGCCCAGGACCTGCCATGCGGGACCTCCTTCACGACTACGATCAGCTCCATGCCTCAGGCCGTCCCGTGGGCCGAGCGGTAGTCACCAGTGTGTGGGGCTCCGCACCGAGAGCGGAGGGCGCCTGCATGCTCGCGACGAGCGATGGCGAGATCGCGGGCTCGGTCTCCGGCGGCTGTGTCGAGACCGCGGCTGCGCAGGAGATCGCGGCGGCCATCGCGAGCGGGACTCCGAAGCTGGTCACCTACGGCGTGAGCCATGAACAGGCGTGGGAGGTCGGGCTCGCCTGTGGTGGCACCATCAAGGTGTTCGTCGAGCCCGCGATTTCCCCTGAAGTCCTCCGCGCCGCGCGCAGCGAAGGGGGTGTGGTTGTGGCGACTGTGATCGCGACCAACGCCGCGACCGGTGGCCTGGGCGGCTCGGCGCTGGTACGGGAGGGTGGCGAAGTCGAAGCGTCGAAGGGACAGGAGTGGATCGGCAAGGCGGTAACAGAGGCCGCGCGCGCGGCGCTCAGGAAAGAGGCCAGCGCCACAGTGGAGGTCACCACCTCCAACGGTGATCTGGCGACGGTTTTCCTCGAGGTATTTCCGAGACTTCCCCGGCTGGTCATCTTCGGCGGCGTCCACATCGCGATGGCGCTGGTGCCGCTCGCCAGGGCGCTGGGGTACCGCACCCTCGTCGCCGATGGGCGCCAGGCGTTTCTGACCCGGGGGCGCTTCCCCGATGCCGATGAGTTGCTGCTCGCCTGGCCGGAGCAGGCCTTTGCAAAGGCGGGCATCGACAGCGCGACCTTCGTCTGCGTGCTCTCGCACGATCCCAAGTTCGATGAACCCGCGCTCGAGATCGCGCTCCGTTCACCGGCGCGCTACATCGGCGCCATCGGGTCGAAGAAGACCCAGGTCTCACGCCGCGAACGACTCCGGGCGCTGGGCTTCTCCGACGCGGACCTCGCCCGCCTGCACGGCCCGATCGGCCTCGACATCGGGGGCCGTTCTCCGGCGGAGACCGCCCTGGCGATTCTGGCCGAGATGACGATGGCACGGTATGGCGGTACGGGGCGATCGCTGACGCCGGCATAATCGACAGCGACCCGTGAAGTTGCGCGGGCGACGAACTTGCGGCATTCTAGCCTGTGCCCTCCAGCCTGCCCGCACGCAATCTCTTCGTCACCGGAGGCACCGGCTACCTCGGCCGGCGCCTGATCCGGGCACTGACCGGGCGCGCGCACACCGTGCGGGCGCTGGTCCGTCCCGGTTCGGAGTCCAAGCTTCCGCCTGCGGTGCAATCGGTGCGTGGAGATGCGCTGCATGGTGTATCGTATGCGGCGCAGGTGGCACCGGCGGACACCTTTGTGCATCTCGTCGGCGTCTCCCATCCGAGTCCACGGAAGGCGCAGGAGTTTCTGCGGGTGGACCTCGCCTCGGTCCAGGCGGCGGTCGCCGCCGCTAGTGCCGCGGGAGTAGGCCACTTCATCTACGTAAGTGTCGCCCACCCTGCCCCGACGATGCGAGCCTACGTCGCGGCGCGCATGCAGGGCGAGCGCATTCTCCGCGAGAGCGGATTGCCCGCGACGATCCTGCGCCCATGGTATGTGTTAGGCCCAGGTCACTGGTGGCCGGTGCTGCTGTTGCCGGGCTACTGGGCGGCGGAGCTGCTGCCCGGTTCCCGCGAGACGGCGCGCCGGCTCGGCCTGGTCACCGTCGGCCAGATGATCCGCGCACTGGTGCACGCGGTCGAGGAGCCGGTCGCGGGACTGCGCATTCTCGACGTACCCCACATCCGACGGATTCCGTAATGCGCTCGATGCCGCCTGCCTCGCTTGTCGTCCTCGGCCTCTTCCTCGGGGTGACGGCGCCGGCCGCCGCCCAGCGTGATACCCTGAGTCTCCGGCCTGCCTTCCGGCTCATCGATCGCTACGCCGCGCAGATGATGCAGTGCGCGAACACTCCCGGCCTCTCGCTGGCGCTGGTCGATCGCGCGGGGCTGATCACCGTCCGGAGTTACGGCTACGCCGATATCGGCCGGCGCATTCCGGTCACTCCCGCGACGCGCTTCGAAATCGGATCGATCTCCAAGTCGTTCACGGCGATCGCCCTGTTGCAGCTGCGCGATGAGGGCAAGTTCGATACGTCCCGACCGGTACGCAGCTATCTCCCCTGGTTCACACCGTCCTCCCGGTGGCGGCCGGTGACCAGCCACGACCTCCTCACCCACACTGCCGGCCTCCCCGCCGACCGCGACGACATCCCTTCCTCGCGCGCGCAGGCCTACCTCGCGCGGGAGCGGGCACTCGGCTCCGCTCCGGGCACCCGATGGGCTTACTCCAACATCGGCTTCCAGGTGATGGGGGCGGTGCTGGAGACGCTGGAACACCGGCGCTATGCGGACATCATTCGCACCCGGATCCTCGAACCGCTCGGCATGACCGGGACCGTAGCCGAGTTCACTCATGAGACGCGACCCCGGCTCGCGGTGGGATACCTGCCGCTGTACGACGATCGCCCCGCGCGCCCCGAGGATCCGCTCGTCGAGGCCACCTGGATCGAGTACGGCTCCGGCGATGGGGCGATCGTCTCTAACTCCACCGAGCTCGGCGCCTATCTCACGATGCTGCTCAATCGGGGCGAGGGCCCGCGCGGCCGGGTACTCTCCGAAACGGGGTACACCGCCCTGATGACGCCGCATGCGCGCACCGAGCGCGGCGGTGACCACTATGGCTATGGGATGTTCCTGGGCACGCTCCGCGAGACCCCGGTCTTCTATCACAGCGGCGGGATGCTCGGGTACACCAGCTACCTCATCGGGGTGCCGTCGCTGGGGATCGGCGCGGTGGCGTTTGTGAACGGCCCTGGCGACCCCGATGACGTCGCGCGATTCGCGCTGCAGGCGCTCGCGGCGGCGGCGAGCGGCGATTCGCTACCCGAACTGCCGGCAATGAGCTCCCCTGCTCACGTGGACGACCCTGCGCGCTTCGCGGGACGGTTCCTCGCGCCGAACGGGGATTCGCTGGTGTTCGCAGCGAGCGGCGACTCGCTCTTCCTGATCCGAGGCGATCAGCGTGACCTGCTGCTCCGCTATGGCGAGACCAGCTTCCTCGGTCCGGTGCCGGAGTTCGGGCTCTATCCGATCCGATTCGGACGCACCCCTCAGGGAGTGACGGAGGTCTGGTATGGCGGGGCGTGGTACGCCGGCGAGCACTACACTGGCCCGCGACGATTCGTCACCCCGAAGGAGTGGCGGGCCTACGAGGGGCACTACCGGATCATGCAACCGTGGGAGCCGGATTTCCGGATCGTGCTCCGCAAGGGCCGACTCTGGTGGATCGACCCCGACGGCAGTGAGGAGCCGCTGACACCGGCGGGTCCGCGCATCTTCCGGGTCGGAGAGGCCGGCTCCGCCGAAGTGCTGCAGTTCGGCGATGTGGTGGACGGCGCTGCGCTGCGAGCGACGCTCTCCGGCATGGCCTACTATCGCTACTTCGCGCCGTGAAGGCACCAGCCCAGCGGACCGCCTGACAGGGCATCATTCCGGCCCGGCCACGACGGCCGCGCCTTCACCAGTTCTCCCATTCGAATCCATGCGCCTTACACTGCTCCTCTCGCTCCTCGGCGTGACCGCCTGCGGCGGTCCGACCTATGACGTCGTCATCCGGCACGGCACCGTCTACGACGGGCGGGGCGGGCCGGGAGTCGCCGCCGATGTCGCGATTCAGAGCGACAGCATTGCGGCAATTGGAGACCTGTCGCAGGCGCACGGCCGTAGCGAGATCGACGCGAAGGGGCTCGCCGTCGCCCCGGGCTTCATCAACATGCTGAGCTGGGCCAATGAGGCACTGCTGGTGGACGGCCGTTCCGAAAGCGACCTCCGCCAGGGGGTGACCCTGGAGATCTTCGGGGAGGGAGAGTCGATGGGCCCGCTCAGCGACAGCATGAAAGCGGAGGCGCGGAGCGGTCAGGGCGACATCAAATTCGACATCACCTGGACCACCCTCGCCCAGTACCTCGACACCCTGGTGGCTCGCGGAATTTCCCCCAACGTCGCGAGCTTTGTCGGGGCCGCCACGGTGCGGCAGTACGTGCTTGGCCACGAGCCCCGCGCGCCGACCGCGGATGAGCTCATCCGGATGGAGGGGCTGGTCACCGACGCCATGAAGGACGGAGCGCTTGGCGTCGGCTCATCGCTGATCTATGAGCCGGGGATGTTCGCGACGACCGAAGAGCTCACCGGCCTCGCGCACGCCGCAGCCCAGCAGGGCGGAATGTACATCTCGCATATCCGGAACGAGAACGATTCGCTGCTGGACGCGGTGGACGAATTCCTGGCGATCGCCAGAAACTCCGGCGCCCGCGCCGAGATCTATCATCTCAAGGCGGCGGGCCGCCCTAACTGGGACAAGATGGACGAGGTGATCCGGCGAGTGGAGGCGGCGCGGGCGGCGGGGCTGGCCATCACCGCCGACATGTATACCTATCCCGCGAGCGCGACCGGCCTCGATGGGGTGATGCCGGGTTGGGTGCGGGCAGGCGGGTTCGACGCGTGGCGGACGCGGCTGCAGAACCCCGCAGTGCGTCGGCGCCTCAAGGCGGAGTGGCGGGCGCGGGGTGGCGCCTTTGTCGGGCCGGGCGGACCCGAGGGTGTGCTTCTCGCCGGCTTCAAGCAGGACTCCCTCAAGCAGTACACCGGCAAGCGGCTCTCGGAGGTCGCGGCGCTCAGGCACACCACTCCGGAGGACGCGGCGATGGACCTCATCATCGCCGATCGCAGCCGGATCGAGTGCATCTATTTCACGATGTCGGAAGCCAATCTGAAGAAGCAGATCGTGCTGCCGTGGGTGAGCTTCGCATCGGATGCGTCGTCACTCGCGCCGGAAGGGGTCTTCCTCAAGTCGAATCCGCATCCGCGCGCGTACGGTACCTTCGCTCGGGTGCTCGGCAAGTACACGCGGGATGAGCAGGTCCTGACCCTGCCGGAGGCGGTCCGCAAACTCTCCGGCCTCCCGGCGGCCAACCTCCGCCTCACTCGGCGCGGAATCCTCGCGCCTGGCTACTACGCCGATGTGACGGTATTCGACCCCGCCGAGATCCGGGACCACGCCACGTTTGATGCTCCGCATCAGTATGCGACGGGCATGCGGCAGGTCTTCGTGAATGGGGTCCAGGTCATCCGGGATGGGGAGCATACCGGCTCGAAGCCGGGCCGGGTCGTGCGGGGAGCGGGCGCGGTCACCGTGCAGTAGTATTCGGGCCTCTAGCAGTTCCCGCGCCACTCGAGGAACCGGAATATGTTCTCGCTTGAAGGTCTCGTTGCGCTGGTGACCGGCGCCGGCAGCCCGGCGGGCATCGGCTTCGCCACCGCGAAGCTGCTTGCGCGGGCGGGTGCGTCCGTGGCGATCACTTCCACCACGTCCCGGATCGAGGAGCGCGCTGCCGAGCTCTCCGATCTCGGCGGCAAGACGAGCGGCCACATCGCCGACCTCACCGACACCGCGGATCAGCGCCGGCTGGTCGAGGCGGTGCACGCCGCGATCGGTCCGGTCGACATCCTGGTGAACAACGCCGGCATGGCGCAGGTGGGCAGCCCGGAGATCACCGGCGAGTTCGGATCGCTCACCGACAGCGACTGGGAGCTCACCCTCGAGCGCAATCTCTTCACCGCGATCGGCCTTACACGGGCACTGCTGCCGGAGATGCTGGAGGAGGGATTCGGGCGGATCATCAATGTCGCCTCGGTCACCGGCGCCGTCGTCGCCAACCCCCGCTCCTCGGCCTATGCGGCGGCCAAGGCCGCAATGGTGGGTCTTACCCGCGGACTGGCCATCGAGACGGCGCGACGCGGCGTCACCGTCAACGCGGTGGCTCCGGGGTGGATCGCTACCGCCTCCTCCACCGACCAGGAACTCGCCGCCGGCACCAACACGCCGGCGGGACGGCCCGGCACTCCCAATGAAGTGGCCGCGATGATCGGATTTCTCGCCTCGCGTGAGTCGAGCTACGTCACCGGTCAGCTGCTGATTGTGGATGGTGGGAACACGATTCAGGAATACAAGGGCCCGCCGGAGGGGTGGTACTGAAGGCCGAAGGGTGAACTTGCAGCGCCGGTACCGCGGGAGAAGTGTGGTAGGGATACCGCAGCGTACGAAGAATCGCCCCCGGGAATGCTACGGCGATCCGCTACTCCCCAGGACCGCGCGGATGTCAGTCGTCCACGCCTCGGCGCCCTCGGGCGGTCGAAACGACCAGGACACCCGCGACTGCCCGCTCCCGGCGCTGATGATCACCCGATCGCCCTCCCGGCGAACTTCGGTGGCCTTGCGCGTCGCTCCGGCGAGGTCGAGACCGACCTTCTCGTTCTTGTGGATGAAGACGCTCACCCTGGTGACGATGATCGATGCGTCGCGGTCCTCCCACCGGGAGCCGCGGGTGCTGCGCGAGTAGTAGGTGTAGCGGAAGAGCTGATCGTC
>JBDTTN010000027.1:0-12847 GCA_039930625.1 Gemmatimonadota bacterium
CGGCAACGGCAAGTTCAGCTTCAACTGGTATCGCATCAATGTCACCATTCCGGAGCGAATCGGGCGGCAGGATCCCACCGGCATGACGGTGGTCTTCGAGCTGGTCGTGGATGACTACGCTGAAGTGTGGGTCAACGGCAAGTTGCCGGTGGTGCTAGGTCAGACCGGTGGCCAGCTGGTCAAGGGTTTCAACGCGCCGAATCGGGTGGTACTCACCCGCGATGCCCGGCCCGGTGAGCAGTTCCAGCTCGCCATCTTCGGGATGAATGCCCCGGTCTCCAATCCGCCGGTGAATTTCATCTGGATCCGCTCGGCAACGCTCGACTTCTACACCCCGGAGCAGGCTCGGGTCGGCCGGGACGCCGGTGGCAGCATCACCCGACTCGATCCGGCGTTCGACGCCCTGGTGGCGAAGGACGCGAAGCTCGAGAAGCTGGCGGGGGGATTCGAGTTCCTCGAGGGACCGGTGTGGGTCCGGGACGGCGGCTACCTGCTGTTCAGCGACCCCAACACCAACAACATCTACCGCTGGTCACCGGATGGGCAGATCAGCGTCTACCGCACCAAGAGCGGCTACGCCGGAATCGACATCGGGGATTACCACCAGCCCGGGTCGAATGGCCTGGTCATCGATCGGGAGGGCCGGCTGGTCATCGATCAGCATGGCAACCGCCGAGTGATCCGGGTGGAGCGGACCGGGGCGGTGACTGTGCTGGCCGATCGGTACGAGGGCAAGCGGCTCAACAGCCCGAACGATCTCGTTTTCCGGAGCGATGGGAGTCTCTACTTCACCGATCCGCCGTTCGGGTTGCCCAAGGTTTTCGGCGATCCGGCCAAGGAGACGCCGTGGAGCGGAGTCTATCTGGTGCGGGACGGCAAGGTCACGCTCTTGACGAAGGAGTTGAGTGGCCCCAACGGGATCGCTCTTTCGCCTGACGAAAAGACGCTGTACGTGGACAACTGGGACCCGAAGCACAAGGTGATCATGCGATACGATGTGAATGCCGACGGGACGATTGCCAACGGGCGGGTCTTCTTCGATATCACCCGCACGGTTCCGGGGGATGACGCCTGGGACGGCATCAAGGTCGATCGCGACGGGAACGTCTACGCCGCAGGTCCTGCGGGCATCTACGTCCTTTCTCCCGGCGGGAAGCAGCTCGGCACGATCACCCCGCCGGAGCATGTGGCCAACTTTGCCTGGGGCGATGACGACCTGCAGACGCTGTACATCACGGCGTCCACCGGACTGTACCGGCTGCGGCTCAACCTTCCGGGCGCGGTGGCATTCGGACCGACGCAGGCGGCGGCCCGATGAGTGCCTGGGTCGCAGCCCGCGGGTAGCACAGGACTCGGGAACCTCCTGCCTCCAGCGGCGTTGTGGAGGCAGGAGGAATCACCCAATGGCACCGACCGAGCGTCACGACAGCATCCTGATGCACCCCGCCCTCGCAGGGCGAACCCTCATGGTCCGCCACGGCGGCAGCTGGGCGGCCTTCGAGATCATGCCGGAAGGGAACCTCGGCAGCGGGCAACAGCTCGAGGCTGATCCAACCACCTTGGCCTGGCGCGGAGGGCTGGTTCGATGAACAGCGATCACTTTGACGTGATCATCATCGGCTCCGGCGCCGGCGGCGGAACGCTGGCGCATCGACTGGCGCCGACCGGCAAGCGGGTCCTGCTGCTTGAGCGTGGCGACTACGTCCCGCGTGAGAAGGAGAACTGGAGCACCAGGGCCGTCAACCTGGAAGGGCGCTACAACACCAGGGAGGAGTGGCGCGACCGGGATGGCAAGCCACTCCATCCTCACACCAACTATTTCGTCGGCGGCAATACCAAGTTCTACGGTTCGGCGCTGTTCCGGCTCCGGCGGGAGGATTTCGGCGTGCTGCAGCACCACGGCGGGATCTCACCCGCGTGGCCCATCAGCTACGACGAACTGGAACCGTACTACACCGAGGCGGAGCACCTCTACCAGGTGCGCGGCAATCGGGGAGAGGATCCCACCGAGCCGGCCGCGGGAGCGCCTTACAAGTATCCGGCGGTCAGTCACGAGCCGCGCATCCAGCAACTGAGCGACGACTTCGCCCGCCTCGGTCTCAAGCCATTCCACACGCCGCTCGGCGTCATGCTGAACGAGCGGAGCCGGCACTCGAGCGCGTGCATTCGCTGCGCCACCTGCGACGGGCATCCCTGCCTGGTCAACGCCAAGTCCGATGCCCAGGTGATCTGCGTCGATCCGGCGCTGCAGTATCCCAACGTCTCGCTCGTCACCGGGGCGTATGTCTCCCGGCTTGAGACCGATGCGTCGGGGCGCCGGGTGACCGCGGTGCAGGTGGAGCGGAACGGGACGAGGGAGCGCTACTCCGGGGATGTGATCGTGGTCTCCGCCGGCGCGATCAACTCCGCCGCACTGCTGCTGCGCTCGGTTTCTGACCGGCACCCGCGGGGCCTGGCCAACGGATCGGACGTGGTCGGCCGGCACTACATGGGGCACGTCAACTCGGTGATGATGGCGGTCTCCAAGTGCCCCAATCCGACGGTGTTCCAGAAGACGCTCTCGGTGAACGACTTCTACCTGGGTTCGCCTGAGTGGCCGCACCCGATGGGCCACATCTCCTTCGTCGGCAAGCTGGACGGCGACACCCTCGCGGCCGGCGCTCCGGCGATCGCCCCCGGCTGGACGCTGGAGCTGATGGGGAAACATTCGCTCGACTTCTGGCTGACGTCGGAAGACCTGCCGGACCCTGACAATCGCGTCACGCTGGATCGGGACGGGAAGATCGTCCTCAGCTACAAGCCGAACAACGAAGAGGGGCACAAGCGGCTGACGGCCAAGCTGCAGCACCTGATGAAGAGCCAGACGGCCTGCGCCGTACATGGGCACGACTGCCACCAGGGTCTCTTCTCCCGGAATCTCTTCCTCGGCCAGCGGATTCCGCTCGCCGGCGTCGCGCATCAGAACGGGACGATTCGATTCGGCGACGATCCGAAGACCTCGGCGCTCGACCGGAACTGCCGAGCCCATGAGGTGGACAATCTGTATGTGGTGGACGGGAGCTTCTTCCCCTCGAGCGGCGCGGTGAACCCGGCGCTGACGATCATGGCCAACGCGCTGCGCGTCGGCGATCACCTGCGGGAGCAGCTGTCGTGATGCGCCCGGCCGATCTGCTGCGCCGCGCTGGATACGCGGCCTTGGTGACCGGAGGCCGCTACCTGGCCTGGTTCTACCTGATGAGTCTGCTGCTCCTCGTGGTACCGCTCGCCGCGCAGGCACCCTGGACCGGCCAGGGGGTCGGGCTCCCCGCCGCTGAGGCGGTGCCGCGGATTGGTCTCACGGTGTCAGATATGGAGCGCTCGCTCGCGTTCTACACGGGGACACTGCCGTTCACTGTGGAGGCCGACACCGAAGTGGCCGGCCGGAGTTGGGAGCAGCTCACCGGCGTCTTCGGCGTGCGCCTGCGTATCGTCCGCCTGCGCCTGGGCGACGAGCGCCTGGAGCTGACGGAGTACCTCGCGGCCTCGACGTCCGGGCGCCCCGCTCCGGTGGACAGCCGGAGCAACGACCGCTGGTTCCAGCACGTCGCGATCATTGTCAGCGACATGGACGGCGCCTATGCGCTGCTCCGCGCTCACCGGGTGAAGAGTGCTTCCACCGGCCCGCAACTACTGCCCAAAACCATTCCGGGCGCCGCCGGTATCCGCGCCTTCTATTTCAGAGACCCTGACGGTCACCCGCTCGAGATCCTGCAGTTCCCGGCCGACAAGGGCGAGCCCAGGTGGCACCGGAAGTCGGGGCTCTTCCTGGGCATCGACCATACCGCGATTGTGGTCGCGAATACCGAACGCAGCCTGGGATTCTATCGCGATCTGTTAGGTCTGCGCGTGGCCGGCGAGAGTCATAACCGGGGCGACGAGCAGGCGCACCTCAACAATGTTCCGGGCGCCGACCTGCACATCACCGGGCTGCGGAGCGCCGACGGTCCCGGGGTAGAGTTCCTCGAGTACCTGGCACCGACCGATGGTCGGCCTATCGCCCCGGATGAGCGTCCGAACGACCTGGTCCACTGGCAGACCTCGGTCCTGGTGCGCGACTTTGACCGGCTCTCCGCCCGGCTCGATTCCGCCGGCGTCTCCCGGGTCTCGCTTGAGGTCAGCCCGCTGGCCGACCGGAACCTCGGGGCGCTTCGCAGCGTTCTGGTCAGAGATCCCGATGGCCATGTGGTCCAGCTGATCGGCCGGTGAAGCCCGGCGTGGAGGCGACGATGGCGACTCAGTTCCGGCAACTTGGCCCCGACGACGCAGATATGCTGGCGGGACAGCTGCACGCCTGGTATGGCATGGATGGGGTGACCCTCGACGCCGCATCGCTTCACCGGGAAATCCACCGGCTGCTCCAGGACAATTTGAGCTGGCATGCCTGGCTGATCGAGTCACAGGGCGAGGTGGCAGGCTACCTGATGCTGCAGTTCCGCAAAGGCGCCGCCCTCGAGGCACCTCGCGCCTACATCGCCGCCCTGTATGTCGTCCCGTCGATGCGCCACCGCGGCATCGGGGCCCTCGCCCACCGGTTTGTCGCCGAGTTGGGCCGGTGGCTCCAGGTCCGAGTCTACGAGTTCGACACGGCACGGGAGAACAAGCATGCCCACCACTTCGGCCGCGCGGCGTCGTTGAGCCCGCGCCGGCATGAGACCTCAGCGATGCAGGCTACCGCATGACCGGCACCATGATGCATTCCCCCGCCGCCCAGGGCTCACCCGCCGCCCAGTCCACCATGAAGGTGATCGCCGTGCTGCCCGGAAAGCCCGGGTCGGCGCACCTCACCGAGATGCCTCGGCCCATGCTGTCGGACATTCCGGATGGCCGGGGGGTACTGGTGAAGGTGCTGCGGGTTGGGGTGGATGGCACCGACAAGGAGATCAATGCGGCGGAGTATGGCGCGGCCCCGGAGGGATTCGACTTCCTGGTGATCGGGCACGAGAGTTTTGGTCGGGTGGAATCGGTTGGCCCGATGGTGACCGAGTTTGTGCCCGGTGATTTCGTGGTCGCGACGGTGCGCCGGCCCGGGCACAGCATCTATGATGTGATCGGGACGAATGACATGACGACGGACGATGTGTACTACGAGCGCGGCATCAACCTGCGTCACGGGTACCTCGCCGAGTACTATGTCGACGACGCCGAGTTCCTGGTGAAGATTCCCCAGGGGCTGAAGGAGGTCGGCGTGCTGCTGGAGCCGACGACCGTGGTGGAGAAGGGGATCGCGCAGGCGTACGAAATCCAGCGCCGGTTGCGCGTCTGGCGGCCACGCAGGGCGGCGGTGATGGGCGCGGGAACCATCGGGCTGCTCGCGGCGATGGCGCTCCGTATCCGGGGGCTCGACGTCACGGTCTTCGGGCTCGATCGCAAGCCCTACCTCAATTCGGACCTGATCGAGGCGCTCGGCGCGCGTTACGAATCGACCCGGGACCTCTCAGTCACGGAGGGCGCCGCCAGGTACGGTCCCTTCGACCTGATCTTCGAAGCCACCGGATTCTCGCCGATCGTATTCGAGAGCATGCAGGCGCTGGCCAAGAACGGAGTGCTCGTGCTTTCCAGCGTGACTGGTGGGGACCGGAAGGTCGAAGTCCCGGCCGACCGGATCAATCTCGATTTCGTCCTCGGCAACAAGGTGATGGTCGGCACGGTCAACGCCAATCGGGAATACTTCGAGACCGGAGTGAAGGACTTGGCGGTGTGTGAGGCACAGTTCCCGGGATGGCTCGGGCGGCTGCTGACCCACCCGGTGAACGGGCTGGAGAACGTCGGGCTGCTCTTCGAGCAGCTCACGATGGGGAAGGGCGCGATCAAGGTCTACTGCCGGGTGGCCGAGATGTGAGTCCGGCGGCAGCGCCGTCGTTCGCAGCATCAGACTGGCGTGAGCTTCGGCTCATCAGTAAGCTAGGATGTCCCGCGACGCGGGTCGACCGACCTCGCCCCGATCCCATAGCGTGCTGTCGCCTTCAATGCATCTGCCTGGCTACATCCTGGACGCCGAACTCTATCGTGGCCGCAAGCGCGCGGTGTATCGTGCGCGCCGGCAGTCTGACGGCGCGTCGGTGATCGTCAAGGCGCTCCTCGACGAATTCCCTTCCGCAGTGGATACCGCCGGCCTGCGGCGCGAGTTCGCGATTCTCCAGGCTCTCGAGTTTCCCGGGATCGCGCGCGCCATCGCGCTCGAGACCCACGACGGGCGACCCAGTCTTGTGCTCGAGTTCGCCGGTGAGTCCACCCTCAAGGAACTGATCCTCCGGCACCAGCTGGATTTGGGTTCTGCCCTCGCGATCGCGCGGCAACTCGCCGAGGCGCTGGCCCTGCTGCACCAGGCCGGGATCGTGCACAAGGACGTCAATCCCAACAACGTCATCGTCGCGACCGGGACCGGTCAGGCAACCCTCACCGACTTCGGGATCGCCTCGCGGGCGCGTTCCGAGCCGCAGCGTCCTGGGGTGCCTCACCTGATCGAGGGAACGCTGGCCTACATGTCCCCGGAACAGACGGGGCGCATGAACCGGGATCTGGACTACCGCACGGACATGTACTCGCTCGGAGCGACCTTCTACGAGATGCTGACAGGCCGGGTGCCCTTCGAGTCGGCCGATCCGCTCGAAGTCATCCATGGACATGTCGCCCAGGCTCCGGTACCGCCGTCCCAGATCGATCCGACCATTCCCCGGGCCCTCTCCGATCTGGTCCTCCGTCTCCTGAACAAGGCGGCCGAAGACCGCTATCAGAGTGCCGAGGGGATCGCGGCGGATCTGGGACAGGCGGCGCAAGCATGGGCGGCGTCCGGCACGATTCCGGATTTTGCCCTGGCACAGCAGGACGTCAGATCCCGTTTCGTGATTCCGCATCGGCTGTACGGCAGGGAAGAGGAAATTGCCGTCCTGCTGGCCGGATTCGAGCGGGCGGCGGTCGGTCGCGCCGAGCTCATGCTGGTCTCCGGGTATTCGGGGATCGGCAAGACGTCCCTGGTTCAGGAGACGCACCGATCCCTCTCCGGCCGCAAGGCGTACTTCGTGGCGGGGAAGTTCGATCAACTGGTACGCGATGCGCCCTATGCAGCGCTGGCCCAGGCGCTCCAGTTGCTGGTGCGCCACCTCCTGACCGAGACCGATGAACAGGTCGCCGCCTGGCGTGACCGCCTCACGGAGGACCTGTCGGGCCTCGGCCAGATCCTCACCCCGCTGATCCCGGATCTCGAGCGACTGATCGGGCCGCAGCCTCCGTCGCCGGGTCTCGAGCCGGCTGAGGCGCGTCATCGCCTCGATCGGGCATTCCGACAGTTGCTCCGGAGCATCGCCACGCCGGCGCATCCACTGGTCCTGTTCCTGGATGATCTGCAATGGGCCGATGCGGCCACGCTCCGGCTGCTGCCGCAGCTGCTGTCGGATCCGGATCTGCAGGGCCTCATGCTGATCGGCGCGTATCGCGACAACGAGGTCGGGGCTTCACATCCGCTGAAGGGGGTCATCCGCGAAATGGCCGCCGGCGGGACACTGGTGACGGAGCTGACGCTCGGGCCACTCGGGCAAGACGATGTGCGGGCGCTGGTCCAGGAGACCCTGGTTGGCTCGCAGGCCGCAGCGGAGCAGCTCTCGGGGTTGGTCCTCGAGAAGACCGCGGGCAATCCCTTCTTCGTGAACCAGTTTCTCCACTCCCTCCACCGGGACGGACACATCCTCTTCGACCGGACCGCGCGAATGTGGCGGGCCGACCTGGCTGCGATCCGGGGACTCCGGATTACGGAGAATGTGGTGGACCTGATGGCTTCCCGGCTCCAGCGCCTGCCGGCCGCAACGCAGCGCCTCCTGCGCCTCGGCGCCTGCGTGGGCGGGCGGTTCGACCTGACGACGCTTTCGACCATTGCGGAACAGCCGCCTGACGCAACCGCCGGAGACCTCTGGCCCGCGGTCGAAGAGGGGTTGCTGCTCTCTGCCGAGGTTTCCTACGGCTTCGCCCCCGACCTCGCCGACGGACGCACGCCGGGCGAGCGGTTGTATCGGTTTCTGCACGACCGGGTCCAGCAGGCAGCGTATGCGCTGATCCACGAGTCGGAGCGCCGGCAGGTTCATCTGCTGGTAGGCCGGCTGCTGCTGGCCCGGGGCGAGGATTCGGCCAATCCCGGGTGGCTCTTCGACGTGGTGAATCAGCTCAACTACGGATCGGATCTCATCGACGACCCGGACGAGCGGCTCCGACTCGCTCGGTTCAACTTGGCCGCAGGCCGACGGGCCAAGGCCTCCGCGGCCTTTCTCGGCTCGCTGGGGTACTTCCGGTCCGGGGCTGGGCTCCTTCCGCCTGACGCGCGGGAGACCGAACACGAGCTCGCCTTTGCGCTCGAACTCGAAGTGGCCGAGGCGTACTACCTGAGCGGCGCCTTTGCCGAGGCAGAGCAGGCATTCCGCGCCTTGCTGGATCGGGCGACGACGACGCTGGAGTACGCCGACGCGGCTGCGCTTCTCGTCGTCCAGTTCGAGACGATGGAACGCTTCGGCGACGCCATCGCGGTCGGGACGGAGGCCCTCAGGCGGCTGGATGTCCAGCTCCCCACCGAGTCGGCGGCCAAGAGTGCCGCGCTCGAGCTGGAGATGGCGGACATTGATACCAGGATCGGCGGCCGGGAGATCGCAGCGGTGGTGGACCTGCCGCTGTTGACGGATCCCCGAATCCACCGGGCCCTCAAGCTGCTCGGGGCCACCTGGGCCTCCGCCTACATCACCGCCGACGTGCCACTCTCGACGCTCATCGCGGCTCGTATCGTCCGGCTCTCGTTGGAGCACGGCCACGCCCCCGAATCCGCCTTCGGCTACGTCCTGCATGCTGTGACGCTGGGCTCAGGGCTGGGGCAATTCGATCGCGGGTGGCAGTTCGGCCATTTGGCCATCGAGGTGAATGAGCGGCTGGACGATCTGCGCCTGCGGGCGAAGGTGCACCACATGTTCAGCGCGTTCGTGAATCTGTGGCGCAGACCCTTCGCCACCTGTCTCCCCCATGCGCGAGAGGCCTATCGAGCCGGCCTCGAGTCGGGGGACCTGCAGTTTGCCGGTTACGGCCTGTTCCATCAGAGCTGGTATGGGTTGGCGCTGGCCCCCGATCTGGCCGAGGCCGAGCGCGAATTCGCACCGAGCGTGGCGGCGCTGCGGCGGATCAAGATGGAGGCGTGGGGCCAGGTGCAGCGCCTGATCCTCAACTGGGCGCTCGCGCTGCGGGGACTCACCAACGCGCCGACCTCCCTCTCCACCGCGGAATTTCGCGAAGCGGAGTTCCAGACAGCGTTCAAGGGGAGCGGCATCTTCGAGAGTTTCTGGGCCACTGCCAAGCTGGCCCTGCTCTTCACCTTCGGCACGGCGGCAGCGGCGACTGCCTTCGGGCTGGAATGGGAGGAGACCGCCGCGCGTTTCGTCGGCTCCGTCTGGCCGGCATGGTACAGCGGGCTGCTCGCCCTGGCGATAGCCTCCTGGCTGCCCGATGCGGCCGAAGCGGAGCGTCCGGACCTGGAGGCGCGACTCGAGGTGCTGCTGCAACGGCTTCGAGTGTGGGCGGAGAACAGTCCCGAGAACTTCCGATCGACCTGGCTGCTCGCCAAGGCGGAGACCGCGGCGGCCCGGGGCCAGGTGGCCGACGCCATCCTCGGATATGAGGAGACCCTCCAGGCCGTTGCGGGCGAGAGCTCGCCCCGGCTGCGAGCACTGACCAACGAATTGTACGGTCGTTTCTGGCTCCGGCAGGGCCGGCCCCGGAATGCCGCGGCCATGCTCGCCGAGGCCCGGTTTGAGTATGACCAGTGGGGGGCCACGGCAAAGGTGGCCGACCTCGAGCAACGTTATGGGGCACTGGTGGCCGGTCGCGTCGCGTCTGGCAGGGAGGGATCACGCACCCTGCAGACGACCCAGGCGCTCGACTCGACCTTCGACTTCGGGGCGGTCATGAAAGCGGCGCAGGCGCTGGTCAGCGAGATCGACCTCGAGCGCCTGCTCGGCCGACTGCTGCGGGTCGCGCTGGAGCATGCCGGTGCGGAACGGGGTCAGCTGATGCTGGAGCATGAGGGGGGCGCCGCCGTCTATGTAACCGGGTCGGCCAGCGCGATCGCCGTGCAGCTCGAGCGTCACACGCCGTTGACGGAAGAGCAAGGGATTCCGCTCTCGCTGATCAACTTTGTGCGGCGCTCCGGGGAAACGGTGGTGCTGGCCGATGCCACGACGGAGGGGTCGTACACCGCGGATCCGTACGTGCGGCGGGAACGGCCCCGGTCGGTGATCGGAGTACCGGTCACCAATCAGGGCCGGCTGATCGGCGTACTCTATCTGGAGAACAATCTTGCCAGCGGAGTGTTCACCGCCGAGCGAACGCAGGTGCTGCAGATTCTCTGTACCCAGGCGGCGATCGCGATCGAGAACGCGCGCATGTTCGCCGAGATCCGCCGGCTCAAGGATCGGTTGCAGGCGGAGAATGTGTATCTGATCGAGGAGATCAAGACCCAGCATGGATTCGCGGAAATCGTGGGTCACACCCCGGTCCTGCGGAAAGTGCTGAGCCAGGTTGAACAGGTGGCTCCAACCGACACCACGGTGCTCATCACTGGCGAGACCGGCACCGGCAAGGAACTGGTGGCGCGGGCGGTCCACAATCTCAGCCGACGAAAAGAGCGCCCGCTGGTGACGGTCAACTGCGGGGCCATCTCGGCCGGGCTGGTCGAGAGCGAGTTCTTCGGCCACGAGAAGGGCGCCTTCACCGGCGCGATCGCCAGGAAGATCGGCCGGTTCGAGCTGGCGGACGGTGGCACCATCTTCCTCGACGAAATCGGTGACCTGTCCTCCGACCTGCAGGTGAAGTTGCTGCGGGTGCTGCAGGAGGGCGAGATCGAGCGGGTCGGTGGCACCCGTCCCATCCCGGTGGATGTACGAGTCATCGCCGCGACCCACCGTGACCTCGAGGTGCTGGTGGAGCAGGGGAGATTCCGGGCCGATCTCTTCTATCGGCTGAATGTCTTCCCGATCCGCACGCCGGCTCTGCGTGAACGGCGGGAGGATATCCCCCTGCTGGTGCGCTACTTCGTCCTCAAGTATGCCCAGAAGCTCGGCAAGCGCATCGAGTCGATTCCGACCGAGATCATGGAACCACTTTGCGCCTATGCCTGGCCGGGGAATATCCGCGAACTCGGCAACGTCCTCGAACGATCGGTGATCGTCAGTCGTGGCCCGGTGCTGGAACTCGGTGATTGGATTCCTGCCGCGGCGAAGGCGGCGGTGAAAAAGGGCGGCAACGGCGAGAGCCGGTCGCTGGAACAGATCGAACGGGCACACATCCTCTCGATCCTGGAACAGACCGGATGGAAGGTGAGCGGTGCCAGCGGGGCGGCCCACGCGCTGGGCCTCAAACCCACGACACTGGAGTCCCGGATGAAGAAGCTCGGCATCCACCGGCCGAGTTGAGCCCCGTCAGCTTTCCGCTTCCCGAACCATTGCTCCCGGCCCATCGTGAGTCTCCCGATATTTCGTGACCCCGCCTGAAAGTCCGGCATACCCGTCGCCAATCCGCTTCATCCAAGTCATTGATTGACAGTCAGTTGTCTAGGTGCCATCGGGATGTCCTTCGGGGCACGCCGCCTGCTTTTGTATCCGGCGCACCGACATCCCTGCGAGAGACCATTGCTGAGACTGACCCAGTTCCCGAACGGTTCCTCCCTGCCACTGCTCAGGGCCGAAGGCCGCCTCATGGGCGAATGGGTGGAGCTGCTGGAGGCCGAATGTGGCCAACTGGCGGACGGGACTCGGCGATTGGATCTGGATGTGGGGGGTGTGATCGACGTCGATGCAAGGGGACTCGAGGCGCTCCGGCGCCTCCAGCGAGGCCCCGTCAACCTGATCGGATGCACCCCGATCCTGTCCGCGCTGCTGGCCCAGGAGAAGCTGCCATGACCGCTCAATCGACGGATTTGGTTTCTCAGGCGATGATCCCGATCGGCGGGGGCCTGGCACTGGCGGAATTCGAGACGCAGCTGGAGTCGGTTCTCGATGTGGCCTATCGCACAGCGTATCACCTGACCCGGAATTCGGCGGATGCGGAGGATGTGGTGCAGGAGGCGGCGCTCAACGCCTGCCGCCACCGGGCCAGCTTCCAGGCGGGCACTAATTTCAAGGCGTGGTTTCTCCGGATAGTCACTAACGCTTTCTATTCTCGCTGCCGGAAGGCATCCAGCGTCCGTGAATCGATCTCGCTGGACGACACCACGGAGCCTCGCGCGGTCGCGATGGCCGCGCTGGCCGACCTCTCTCCAGGCGCGGACCCGTCGGTAGCCTTCATGGACCGGCTGGACATGGACGCGATCAGCGGCGCAATCGCCGAACTGCCCCTGGAGTTCCGGGTGGTGACGGCGCTGTACCTGGTCGATGACATGGCCTATCAGGAGATCGCGCGGGTGCTGGAAATTCCGGTCGGCACCGTCCGCTCGCGGCTTCACCGTGGACGCCGTCTGCTGCAGCAGCGGCTGTGGCAGATCGCGGTGGAGCGCGGATTGATCCCGCATCCACATTGAGCCGTGGGGTGGGCTCAGTGGTCGGCACCGATCTGCTGCAGCACGGGTGGGGCTGCCTCACCCCCGATGTCCTGTACACTTCGTGGACAGGGGGAGGGGTTGGGGGTGAGTCCTTGCGCCTGTGCGGGTGGACGCGGGCGACCGCGAGGGCGCGAAGTGAGCGCACGGGCCACAGACAGGGTGAGTTGGAATATCCCCGTTACTGATTAGCTTGCAACTCCTTCAGGGGCGGTAGCTCAGCTGGGAGAGCACCTGCTTTGCAAGCAGGGG
>JBDTTN010000028.1:0-12802 GCA_039930625.1 Gemmatimonadota bacterium
ACCTGCTCTCCGACCCCGCGCCCTTCGTGCGCGCGCGCATTGCCGGCGCGCTGGGGCAGTTCGCCGATGGCGAAGTGATCGACCGGCTGGTGCGCGCGCTGGGCGATCCGGCCTGGTGGGTCCGCATGCGCAGCGTCGAGGCGCTGGAGCAGATCGGCCCGACCGCCGAAGCGCCGCTGCTGGTCGCGCTCGACGATCCCGATCCGGAGATCCGCATCCGGGCCGCGGTCGGCCTCGAGCGGCTGGGCGTCCCGGCGCGCATCGTCTCGGAAATCGAGCGCGGCGAGGGCTCGCCGGAGACCGAGGCGATGCTGACCAAGTTCGGTGTGGCCGGCGCGCGCGAGTTGCTGGCCGAACACCTGCACCACACCTCCGAGGCGGTGCGCCGCGCCATGGTGCTCGCGATCCGGCGGGCGGAGCGCAAGGATCTCTCGCCCGAGCTGATCGAACGGACTCGGCAGGACTCCTCCTCTGCCGTCCGCGCTGATGCGCTGGAGGCGCTGCACGCACTCGGCGCCCGCGATGCGGTGCCCGCCGCGCTGGATGCCCTTGGCGATGACGACGATCGGGTGCGCGCCGCCGCCACCGGCCTCATCGGCGACCTGGGGGGCCGCGAACTGGCGAGTGTCATCCAGCCGCGCTCGACCGACAAGGAGCCGCTGGTGCGGGCCGCCGCCGCGCGGGCCCTCGGACTGGTGCATGCGGTCGGTGCGGAGAAGGAGTTCTCCCGCCTGCTCCGCGACCCTGAAGCGCAGGTGCGCGCCGCCGCGGCCGAAGGCGCCGCGGAGGCTGGCTGGAAGGGAGCCACCCCGCTGCTGATCGAGCTGTTGAGCGATGCGAATGAACCGGTACGGGTGGCGGTCGCGCGGGCACTCGGCGAGCTGGGGGAGTCAGCTGCGGTTGCGCCGCTGGTCCGCGCCTTCCGCGACGCAACTCCGGCCTTCGCCGATGCCATCACCGGCGCCGTCGCCCGCATCGACCGCAACGCCCTGGGCCAGATCATCGATATCCTGCTGGAGCGGGGTGACGCGCCGAGTCGGGCCCGGCTGGTGCAGACCATCGGCGGGCTCAAGGGGCCGCATCCGATGCAGCTGCTCGCCTCCCTCTTCCGGGATTCCTCGCCGGAGGTGCGCACCGCTACGGCGGAGGTGCTCGGCCGCATCGAGGGGGAGGGCGCGCAGGCGCTGCTCGAAGGAGGTCTGGTCGACCCCGAGGAGGCGGTGCGCGCCGCCGTGGTGGACGGCCTGGTGCGGGTCGGCGGTGAGCGGGAGGCCCCCCGCATCATGACGTTGCTGCGCGAGGATCCCTCCCCCCTGGTGCGGGAGCGCGCCGCCCTGGCGACCGGCCTCTTCCTTCCGTCAGGCGGCGAGGTGTTGCTGCTGCAGATCTGCCAGCAGGAGCAGGCAGTAGCGGTCCGTGCGGCAGCGACGCTCGCTCTGGGCGCCTACGATCAGGAGAGCCTGGTGGCGCGGGTCATCGAGATGGCGGACGAGGCCGAACTGCGCGACGTGCTGCGGGAGCGGCTCAAGACCGACGCCGAATTCCGGCTGCTCGGGCTGCGCCTGCGTGAGGCGCAGCATGTGGAGCTGCGGGCACTCGGCAGCACCAGCCGCGAGGAGATGGAGCAGACCCTCGCGGAGGGCATGCGCGGCGTGCTCTCTCCGGAACAGCGGGTGCGGCTGGTGGCCGGACTACGCGCCTTCCAGGGGGAACGCAGCCGCAGCGCGCTGCTCTCGGTGGTGCGCAGCGATCCCAGCCCCGAGGTGCGGGCCGCGGCGCTGACCGCCGTCGGCGGCATGCTGGACGCCACCGAGCTGCACCTCACGGCGAGTCGCGCGCTGGCCGATCCCAACAAGGCGGTGCGGCATGCGGCCGTCGCGCTGTTTCAGCGGATCGCGCCGGAGAAGGGCCTGCCCGGGCTGGTGCGGCTGCTGCGCTCCGATGAAGACCCGCTGGTGCTGCAGACGGTGGCCCAGCAGGCCGAGGCGGCCTTCCCCGCGTTCCTCGACCTGGCGCTCGGACTCGATACCGGCGGGCCGGAGGCGGTGCTGCTGTGCCGGGTCGCGCGCTACATGCACCACCCCGATCTCAAGCGGGTCATGAGCGCAGTCGGTCGCAGCACCGCAGCCCCGGTGCGCGAGGCGGTTGCGGCGCTGTGGGCCGCACGGCCCGACCTGATGGACGAGGGCGCCCTCGAGGGGTTGTCGGTGGACCCGTCGGTAACTGTCCGGCGCACCGCGGTCGCCGCGTGGGGAGCCGCACGGCACTTTGGTCGACTGGCCTCGATGCTCGGCGACCCTGACCCGGGGGTCCGTCAGGACATTGCGCTCGCGTTCCTGAACGCGCCTGACACTGTTGCGCTCGAGCCGCTCTTCCTCGACCCCGATGAAATGGTCCGCGCGTCACTCTTCGTCACCCGCTTGCTCCGGGGCGAGTGGAGCGAACCGCCCGGCGCCTTCGGCATCACCCGCTCCGCGGCGGCAACCGCGGTCCGCTACGCGGTGCCGGTGGAATCCCTCCGGGACATGGCCCGCGACGAACAGGATCCCGCCCGCCGGCTCCCGGCGGCGCTGGCGCTCGCCGTACTCGGCGACGAAGCAGCCTTCACGGTGATGCGGACCGATCCCCTGTGGGCGGTACGCGACCGGGTAGGGCGGATGCTGGCCGGCTGGCGCGAACCTCCCGATACCCGGCACTCGGCATGAACGGCGAGCGCGTCACCGCCATCGCCTCCGCCATCGGCCTGGTCCTGCAGCCGGTCTTCCTGGGGTATTTCCTCCTCTACAACGGTTACATGCTCCTGCTGATCGCGCTTTCCGCCGGGCAGGTCCGGCGCCGGGTCGCGGGGCATTTCATCGAGGATCTCGATCTCATCGACGGCAGCGACTACACCAAGCCGCTGACGATGGTCGTGCCCGCCTTCAACGAGGAGGTGACTATCGTCGACAGCGTCACCAACCTCATCCATTGCGACTACCCGCGCTTCGAGGTGGTTGTGGTGAACGACGGCTCGAGCGACGAGACCCTGAACGTGCTCAAGCAGGCCTTTCGGCTCCGGCGCACCGACCTGCCCTACCGCGACGCGATCGGCACCGCGCGGGTGCGCGCCATGTACGAGGCCACGATCCTGCTGCCGAAGAATGTTTCGCAGCTCATCGTCATCGACAAGGAAAATGCCGGCAAGGCCGATGCGCTCAACGCCGGCATCAACACCTCGACTTCGCCCTACTTCGTGAGCCTCGACGCCGACAGCATTCTGGATCAGCGCGCGCTCAAGGAGCTGATGCGCATGGTACAGGAGGATCCCCGTATCGTCGCGGTGGGCGGCCAGGTGGCTATCGCGAACGGCTGCACCATCCGCGCCGGCCGCGTGGTCAGCGTGGGTCTGCCGTCGCACCCGTGGGCCCGGTTCCAGATGGTGGAGTATCTGCGCTCCTTCACCACCGGACGCACCGGACTCGACCGGCTCGACTCGGTCCTCATCCTCTCCGGCGTATTCGCGGTCTTCGAGAAGGAAACGGTGATCCGGGCCGGCGGCTACCTCACGCCGCTGGTGCAGCACAAGCTGGTCGAGGAGTACGTCGGACGCCGCGCCGGCACGGTATGCGAGGACATGGAGATCATCGTCCGGCTGCACCGTTTCGTGCGCGACAAGCTCCGCAGCCGGCGCATCGCCTTCCTGCCGCATCCGGTGGCCTGGACCGAAGTGCCCGAGAAGCTCGAGTCCCTCCGCAAGCAGCGGGGCCGCTGGCAGCGGGGGCTGCGCGAGTCACTCTTCTACCATCGCGACATGCTGTTCCGCCGCAAGTACGGCCGGATCGGGTGGTTCGCGCTGCCGAGCTTCTGGCTGTTCGAGTACTACGGTCCGATCCTCGAACTGACCGGCTACATCTTCGTGGCGGTCTTTCTCATCATGGAGCGGATCTTCGGCATCCCGATCCTCAATGAGCAGTATGCCGTCGCGTTCCTGCTGGCCTCGCTGGGCTGGGGCACGCTGGTCAACGTCTTCGCCGTGCTGGTGGGGGCCTGGCGCTTCCGCTACGGCCTCGCCGACCGGCTGCAGCGCGGACTGCTCCCGTTCAATCGCAAGCGCGATGTCCTCATCCTGCTCGGCTACGCGGTGCTGGAAAACTTCTTCTGGCGGCCGATGACGCTCTACTGGCGCCTGCGCGGGCTGTGGGATGCGTGGCGGGGCAAGAGCGGATGGGAGAAGTTTGCGAGGCAGGGATTCCAGAAGCATGTGGAGACCGGTCGTGCCGCCTGAGGTACCCCGGCTCCGCATCCTCGTTGTCGATGATGATCCCGCCTACGCTCGACTGGTCGCCGCCGTCGTGCTCGAGGCCGGGTACGGCGCCGCCGCACACGCGGTCACCGGGGCGGCGGCCCTTGCCTCGGCGGGCGACGCCGATCTGATCCTCCTCGACCACCAGCTGCCCGACACCACCGGCCTCGAGCTGCTCCCAGCGCTCCGGGCCATCCCCGGCCAGCCCGCGATCATCCTCGTCACGGCGCACGGCGACGAAGCGCTGGCGGCCCGGGCACTCCGTGCGGGGGCCGATGACTACCTCATCAAGGACGGCTCACTCACCCGGCTGCTCCCGGAGGTCATCGAGCGGGTGCGCCGGCACCGCGCACTGGAGGCGGCGCTGGGCGCCGCTGAACGCGACCTGGTGCACGCCGAACGACTGGCCGCGATCGGACAACTCAACGTGACCCTCCGTCACAACATCAACAACCCGCTCATGGCGGCGTTTGCCGAGACCGAGATGCTGCTGCAGGATCCCGCGCTGAACGATGAGCAGCGCGGGGCACTCGGATCGGTGAAGGGAGCACTACAGCGGATCAACGAGATCCTGCAGCGCGTCGGCAGCCTGGGCCACGCCCAGACGACGGAGTACCTCGAGGGCGTTGCGATGATCGACCTCTCGCGCCGCACTCGGCCGACGCCGGCACATGCGGGGGAGGCGGTGCTCTGGCTGCCTGACGAGGATCTCGCCCGCGTGGTCGCATCGCTGCTGCGCCACGCCGGCTTTGCCGTGGAGCGGGTGCCCGACCCGGCCGCGCTCTCGGCCCGGGCGAGCGGTCCGGGCGTGACGGTCGTCGTGATGCTGGGGAGTGATGGTCCCGGGGTGGATCCGCTCTCGGGATTCAGGCCGCCCAGAGAGCACAGCTACACCCTGGTCGCACTGGTACCGCACGATGGTGCACCGGCCCGGGCGGCCGGCGCGGATCATATCGTGACGCTGCCTTTCGATCCCGGCACCTTCGCCGGCGAACTGCTCGCCGTCATGCGGGGGTGAGCTCTCGGTCTGCGCGTCACGGCTGCGACAGAAACCCGAGGTCACTGCCCGGCTCGATCTCCCGCACCGCCTGCCCCGCCTCAAAGAACGCCATCGGATGCGGCCCATGCAGGGTGATCGTCGCGCCCTCGCGTCGCAGCCAGCTCCCCTCACGCAGTCCCACCACCCGTAGCGCCGGATTCATCGCCACGAATTCCAGGATCCGGTCGGCACGGCTCTCGCCGCCGTGATTGGGGATGGTCAGGTCGGTGTAATGCGGATTGATCTGGAAGGGGACGAGCCCCAGAGCCGCGAAGGACGGGGGCTGAATGATCGGCATATCGTTGGTGGTGCGGATCGTCGGACAGGCGAGGTTCGCACCCGCGCTCCAGCCGATGTAGGGCATGCCGCCTCGCACCCGGAGGCGGATGCGATCGAGCAGCTGCACGGCGGCCAGCCGCTCCAGCAGCCGGAAGGTGTTCCCGCCGCCGACCACCACCGCATCGGCCTCCCGCAGGACCTCGACCGGGTCATCCTCGTCCACCGAATCGATCGCGTGGCCGAAGGGTGCGAACGCCGCGCGTACCCGGCTGGCGTAGTCCTCGTACGACTGGATCACCGCGGCGTAGGGAACGAAGGCCAGCCGTCGCGGCGCCGGGCCGAGGAAGTCCGCGATCGCCCCGCTGGCGTGCGCGAGCGGTTCCTGGCCGGGATTGCGCGAATTCGACAGCAGCAGGAGACGGGACATTGAATGCAGTGTGAGGAGGAAACCCTGGTGCCACGGGTTTGAGTGGCCGCCAGCACCGACGGACGGCGAATCGGGAAGAATTGCCAGGCGTGCCGCTCGCTAGCGCTGCTCCGTACCCCGCTTCGGCAGCACCGGCAGCTCCTTCGTCATGATATCCATCTCGGCCCGGGTGGCGAGGCGGGGCAGCGTGGTGTCGCCCTCGCCGGCCGGAGAGTAGTTCACGACCAGCTCCGGTGGAAGCAGGTGGCGGATCGAGTTGGCGTAGTACTCGAGCAGGGGACGCGCCGATGGCAGGATCACGAGGTCGTTGCCCGAGGCCATGACCAGTCGGCGCATCGAGAACATCAGCCAGGCGCGGTCCCACACCTCGGACACCGGCAGCTCGGTCCGCACCACCCGGGCGCTGCGATCACCGAGCCGGTCCCGAATGTCGTCCAGCCGCTCCAGCAGCCGAGGCAGCGGCACCACGCTGGCGCCGAAGGAGAGCAGCGCCGCGGAGGCGAGTGGCACCGGTGTGACCGGAATGACCGCTCCGATCCGCTCCAGCGCCGCTTCGGCCAGCCGCTGGATATGGGGCAATCGCTCCGGCTTGGGCAGCGCGAGGATGCCGGCCGGCTGCTCGCCGAGCGCGGCGCGGACGGAGATCGGGGTCCCGAAGGCGATCGCGACCCGGCCATAGCGCTTGAGCTGGCCGGTGAAGAGCCGCAGGGTGTTCCAGCCGAGATAGCTGAGGACGTTCCCGAGCTGTGTCAGGCGCGACGGCCGACGGCCGCCTACGATCCGCTCCCGGATCAGCGAACGGTCCTCCAGCACCCGGTCGTAATTGATGCCGACCGGCACCAGCCAGATATCCCGATCGAACGCCGGATCGTCGATCGTGCGGACGATGTAGTCCAGCAGTCCGATCTTGACCGGCCGGAGCGCGCCGTCGCGACTGAGGCCGCCCTCGGGAAAGATCCCCTGGGTCACCCCGTTCCGGGTGATGAGCTGCACGTACCGCTCCAGTACCGAATGGTACAGCGGCTCCCGGAACTGACGCCGGATGAAGTAGCTCCCGAAGCTCTTGAAGACGAACTCCAGCGGCCAGGTCCGGGCCCACTCCCCCACTGCGTAGCTGATGCTCACCACCCGCGCCAGCACGTAGGCCACCACCACGTAGTCGGCGTTGCTGCGGTGATTCATCAGATACACGACCACGTCGCGGCGCGGAATCCGGTCCAGGGCCTCCTGGTCGCGGTACTCGATGGTGGATTTGTACAGCAGATTGATCAGCAGGCGCGAGAGGTTGTACCCGAAACGGTAATAGGACAGCACGTTGAAGAAAGGCACGATCTCGTCGACATACTGATTGACCCGGATCCGCACCTGCGATTCTGCCGTCCCATGCGCCTCGGCGTACTGCGCGATCGCGGCGAGGATCTGCGGGTCCTGCAGCAGCGCTTCCCGGATGCGATCGCGCTCGACCAGCTTGTAGCGGTCGGTGCGGGCCTGGAACTGCCGCAGCGCGTTACGCGCCCAGCGGCGCAGCCGGTGCCGCAGTACGGCCCGGGTCCCCAGCAGCACCGCCACCGAGACGATCGCCGAAAGCAGAAAGACGCCCACCGTGACCAGCCAGCCGCGGGTACTCACCCTGCCGATTCCGCCTTGACCTGCTGATACGCCATGCCCTTGAGGCGGGTGATCCGCATCCGGATCGGCGGGTGACTCGAGAAGACGTCGCCCAAGAAACCCTCCTTCTGGGAGAGCTGGCTGGCGGAGGGGTCCACGATGCAGAGGTGCGCGGCGCCCTTGGTGATGGCCTGCGTCGGAGCTGCCGCGGCATCCAGCTTCTCCAGCGCTGAGGCAAGCGCCAGCGGATTGCGGGTGAACTGCACCCCGGTCGCATCGGCGAGATACTCCCGCTTCCTGCTCACGGCCATGGCAAGGAACCGGGAGATGATCGGGGCGAGGATCAGGGTGATCACCCACAGCACGAGGATCACGATGGCGAGGGGATTGCCGCCCTTGCTGTTGTCGCTGCGGCTGCCGCTGCTCCGCCCGCTCCCACCGAAGTTGCCGAAGCGGATCATCCGTCCCATGCCATCCGACATCAGCGCGATTGCGCCCACCATCGCCGCGAGCAGCGTCATCAATCGGGTATCGAAATTCTGCACGTGTGCCATCTCATGCGCGATCACCCCTTGCAGCTCATCGCGACTAAGACTGGCGAGCAGGCCCTCGGTGACCGCGATGCAGGCCTTTGTCGGCTCGATCCCGGTGGCAAAGGCGTTGGGATCCGCGTCGGGGACCACGAAGATCCGCGGCTTCGGCAGCCCCGACGCGATCGCCATCTCTTCCACCACGTTGACCAGCCGCTGCTCGGCCTCGTTGGCGGGCGTGAGGATTTCCCTGGCGCCAGTGGCCCAGAGTACCCGCTCGGCGCCCTTCTTCCACGAGTACCAGCAGACCGAGCCCGCGATCAGTGTGGTGATGATCCCGATCCAGGGAACGGTGTGCGGCGAGGGACCGGAGAGGGCGTCAACGCCCTGCCCGCTCGACATCAGGTACCAGGCGATGTCCCCGCCGAAGCCCACCCAGGCGAAGAACACCACGAACCCGGTGACCAGCCAGAACGAGCGTCGGCGGTTGGATTCCTGTTGTTCGAAGAGATTGGCGGGAGCGGTCATGTCGCAAGAGTTCCGGGTTCCAGGTTCCGAGTTCGCGTCACCAACCCGGAACTCGGAACCCAGAACCTGTCACTCAGTTCATCTTCAGATCGACGTTCGGCACCGCGCGCTCGGCGGCGTCCTCAATCGCCCACAACTCCGCGGGCGCCGCCTTGGCGAGACCGGCCACCAGGTTGGTGGGAAACTGCTGCTGCGCGGTGTTGTAGGACGTGGCCGTATCGTTGTAGAGCTGCCGCGCGAAGCCGACCTTGTTCTCCGTACTCGTCAGCTCCTCCTGCAGCTGCTGGATATTCGCCGTCGCCTTGAGCTGGGGATAGCTCTCCGACAGCGCGAACATCCGGCCCAGCGCCTGGGTCAACTCCCCCTCCGCCTTGGCCACCTGCGCCACGCCACCGCCCGTGGCACTCACCGCCCTGTTGCGCGCCGAGATGACGGCCTCGAGCGTGGACTTCTCGAAATCCATCGCGCCTTTCACTGCGTTGACCAGATTGGGGATCAGGTCGTGCCGGCGCTTGAGCTGGACGTCGATCTGCTTCCAGGCATTGGCCACCTGATTCTTGAGCGCGATCAGCCTGTTGTAGGCACTCATTATCCAGAGTGCGACCACGACGGCGACAACCAGCAGAACGAGCATGGGTGGTCCTTGCGGAGGGAGATGGCAGGAAGTGTAAAGCGTCCCGCGGGTGGGGGCTACAGCCGATCGCCCAGACCGTCCAGCGCCGCGCGCAGCGCCTCGACGATGGTCTCGTCCTCGAGGGTGGTGTACAGCGGATGCCGCTCGTCGAGCAGCAGCTCCGCGCCGGGGCCCATCGCCACCCGGCGACAGAGCTGCCCCCGCCCGCGCCGCGACGGCGCAACGCCCTCCGCGGCCGCCCAGGCCTGCAGCGCACGGCCCACTTTGCCGCGCGGTGAACCCTCGGGCACGGTCAGCGGGAGCTGCTCGGGCGCGGGGAGCCGCGGACCGAGTGCGGCGGCGACGCGTCGCTCGGTGACGTCCCCCGGCAGACCACCGAGCTCCTTCACCAGCGCGTCGAGCGTGGCACCCTCCATCTGCTGCAGCTTGATGGCGAGCACCTGCAGCAGGTGACGGTACCCGTATGTCGCGGCCGTCCCCCGACCTTCCGGGCGACTCACCAGCTTCCGGGTCACGTAGAACCGGATGGTGCGCTCGCTGGGGTAGGCGGTCGAAGCGGCATTGACGGGATAGACCGACGAGGCCTCGAGTATCGCGCCCGCCAGCGTCGAGAGGTCGCGGAGGCTCCACGGCGCCAGCGCGGCGTACTGACGAAGCGTCGCGAGCGCATCGATGGGTGCAGCGGGAGCAGACACGGCGAGGGTCACTGGGCTCTGAGGCGTCAGGGAGTCGCTAGTATGGCCCGGCGTGCGGGCGAGGGCAAGTCCGCCCGCACTTTGTGGCACCACGCCGCGTACGTCCGCTCCATGAACGCGCACGCGGTGACGCTATCCTCGGCCCATGCGCAACGGCGTCACGCTCCTGGAATTGCTGCTCGCCATTGTCCTGGCGGGGATCCTCGCGACGATCGCCCTGCCCGGCATCGCGGGACTGCACGACCGGCTGGCGGTCGATGCCGCGGCCCAGGCGGTGGTCGGAGCGCACACCCGGGCCCGGATCGCCGCGCTCACCGAGCACCGCGTGATGGTGCTGACTCTCACCGCCGACTCGCTGCTGCTGCGCGCCGTCGAGTCGCCGATCGACACCATCGAACGCTGGCGTGGCAACGGCCCCGCGGACCACGACGTCTCGGTCGCGGGGATGCCACGGCAGATCAGTTTCGCACCGAGCGGGGTGACTATGGGGTTCGCCAACGCGACCTACTCGCTCACTCGCGGGTCGGCGCAAAAGCAGGTGATTGTGTCGCGATACGGGAGGGTGAGGGTGCAGTAAAGCAGGTTCGAGTACCGAGTTCGTCTGTCGAGTCACTTCCAACAGTCTCGAGATGCTGTGAAATCCGAGCGGCCGAAGCAGCAACCTCGAAACTCGGAACTACTTCAATCCGAAGGTGACGTCGACGTGCACCACAATCTCCTCGTGCATCTTGAGCATGCCGAGCATCTTGGAGAGCCCGCCGATCCGGTAGTCTTTGAGATTGAGCGGGAAGGTAGTGCGAATCCGGACCTCTTCCCCGTGCATGCTGAGGATGCCAGGGAGCGACACCTCCCGCGTCACTCCATGAATGAGGAGCTGACCGTTCAGCGTTACCTCCAGGCTGTCCGGGCTTCCGGAGGCCGCCGAGACGCTGGCCAGCTCGAAGCGGATGTTGGGGTAGGTCCCCGACTCCATGGACTTGTTGAGATCGCGGTCCCGCTTCCCGTTGCCTGTCAGGAGCGTCTGCACCGGAGCCTCGACCCAGCCCCGCACACCACTCAACTCCGCGGCCCCCTCGAACTCGCCGGTGACCGTCGCTGTGGTCCCGGTGAAGTTGCCCATAGTGGCATTGCCATCGAAGCTCAGGGTCCCCTCGCGCACCGAACCGGCCCCGATCGGCCCCAGCTGCGCGGACAGCGTCCCGGACATCCAGAGCAGCAGCGCGAGCCCCAGCGAAGTGCCTCTCAATCTTCCTCCTCGGCGCCGGCGCCGTCGAGTCCGTACTTCCGCACTTTGGCGAGGAGCGTCGATCGGGCAATCCCGAGGATGTGGGCGGCCCGCCGCTTGTTGCCCCTCGTGTATGCCAGCGTCCGCGCGATATGACGCCGCTCCACGTCATCCAGCGGCTCCGGTTCAGCCGGGACCGCGGGGGCGATCGCCTCTCTCAGCAGGGTCTGATCGAGGCCCGGCGTGGCGAGCGCGAGGACTGCCACGTCCAGGCCCGGCACCGCGAGCGCGCGTGCCGCCTCCGCGGAGTCGGTCATGACGACCGGGAGGTGGCCCGAGCCGCGCAGCATCAGCACCAATGCTTCCCGCCGCGGCTGATCGGGGTCGAGCAGGAGAATATGGGAGGCCTTCATGAAATCGCTCCCGTCTGGTCAATGTCGTAAGAGGATGATCGGGCGAGGGCCGCAGCAACGGGCGTCGTCGTGCACGGAGAGCACCCCTCCCGAGAGCCGGTGACCCAGCCTTGGGGACGTCGGCCTGCGCCGGGCTGACACCATCCCCCACTCCCCCTAAGTTTGGCGCGTCCCGAAGGAGACCTCATGACGCACCCTGTTCTGCCCGATCTTCCAGTCGGCGCGCGGGTTCAGGACCCGTTCATCGTGCTCGATGTCGAAGCGCGCGGCGGTGATTCTCCGCACACGATCATCACCCTCGGCAACGCCAGCGGGCAGATGCAGACCGCCCCGTTCTGGCCATCAGACAGCCACAAGGTCGCCGGTGTCGTGCGCGGCAACGTGGTCCAGATCATCGGTACGGTGAGCAGCTATCGCGACCGCCGCCAGCTGGCGGTGGATTCCCTCCGGGTCCTCCCCAGGGAGCAGGTGGATTGGCACGCGCTCATGCCGTCCGCCGGGGATGTCAGTCGGTACTGGAAAGCGGTGGACCGATGGCGCGCGGACATCCAGGGTCCCCGGCTCGCCGCCACGCTCGGGCTCTTCTACGATGACCCCGCCTTCCGGGACCGCTACGAACAGTGCCCGGCCAGCATCAGCGGGCATCATGCCGAGCTCGGCGGCCTGCTCAAGCACACCTGTGAAGTGGCCCACATCGCTCTCGCCATCGCCAAGCTCCACCCCGCCGCCGACCCTGACCTGGTCCTCGCTGGCGTTCTGCTGCACGACATCGGCAAGCTGGAGAGCTATCGCTGGGACGGCGTCTTCGAGATGACGGTGCCTGGCTCCGTCATCGGCCACGTCGTGCTCGGTGCCTTCATGCTCGACCGGCGGATACGCGCCGGAGCACCGATGCTTTGCAGCGAGGAGGAATTGCTCATCCTCGAGCATCTCCTGCTGTCCCATCACGGAAAGCTCGAATTCGGTGCGCCGGTCGCGCCGATGACCCTCGAGGCCGAGATCATCCACTACGCCGACAATGCCAGCGCCAAGACAGCCAGCATGGCCGATGCGCTCGACAATGACGAGAACTTCCCGGACGACGCGGAGATCAGTGCCCGCACCATCTGGCAGCTCGATAAGCGGCGCGCCTGGCGCGGCGA
>JBDTTN010000029.1:0-12577 GCA_039930625.1 Gemmatimonadota bacterium
CAACTGGTCCAAGCGTTTCGACATGGTCGAGGCCTTCCTGCCGCGGCGGCTGGCGGATGCGGCCCACCCAGACCCGGGGGTCGCCTGGGCGTGGCGCCGGCTGGAATCGATCGATGGCGCGATTCGTATTGGCGATCTCGCCCGCGAACTCGGCCGGAGCCGGCGGCGACTCATAGACCGCCTCCACTCCGACGTCGGGCTCCGGCCCAAGGTCGTCGCCCGCCTGCTTCGCTTTCAGGGCTTGCGCCGTCTGTTGCGACGCCGCCCAAAGGCAGGCTGGGCCCACCTCGCGGCCTTGGCCGGCTGCCACGACCAGCCGCATCTGAGCCGGGAGGTGCGACAGTGTACCAGCCTGACACCCGAGGCACTACGCCGGCTCCTCGGGCCCGAGGCCGAGACTGTGACCCTGCAGGATGCCGCCGGGAAATTCGTACAAGTTTCGGACGGGGGCGATCCATAGTTTGGTCGGTGTCCACGGACTATCTCTCTTCGAACGAGACGACCCCTTGACCGCTCCCGCCCCAATCGGCACGCTACACCCGTTCCTCCGATACTCCGATCCACGCGCCGCCATCGCCTGGCTGGGCCGCGCCTTCGGCTTCCAGCCGATCGCGACCTACGAAGGCCCCGACGGCAATATTGCGCACGCCGAGCTGCTACTCGGCGAAGGCATCATCATGCTGGGCGCGGTGAAGGAGGATGAATTGAATCTCCGAACGCCGCAGCAGCTCGGCGCGGGAACGCAAGGCGTGTATGGCGTGCTGGACGATGTCGCCGCGCATTGTGGCCGGGCAATGGCCGCCGGGGCGGAGATGGTCCGGCCACTCGCAACGACCGAATACGGATCGACCGAGTACTGCGCCCGCGATCCGGAGGGCCACCTCTGGAGCTTCGGGACCTACCGCCCGGTCGTGGCGCCGATCGGGAGCTGAGCTGGAATCGCCGGCCCGGCGCGGGCTGATTGCGCCCGCAGCACCGCTCCGCGGGCCACTCTGGCCCGTATTCCCGCGCCACAGTGGCCCATGGATTCGGTGTCCCGAGTCCGGGCTCCCGCATCGGCTATTGCCGCGCCGCTCGATTCGGCCCGACTGCCAAACGGTAAGTTCGCGCGGGGCTGGGACTTGCCCGGGGGCACAGGGCGGGTTCGCCGGATCGGGATCGGCGCGGGCGGAGAGTGGTACGGCAGGTGCATTAGCGGGGGGTCAGTCCTCCAGGAGAGCGAGGCTCTCCGGCGAGATTGCACCGCCTCACCACTCACTTGTTAGGAGCATCATCATGAAGCGCCCGATTACCGCCGCCCTCTTCGCCCTCGCGCTGACGACCACCGCCGCCGTTGCGCAGCAGCCCGCCGCGAAGCCGGCCGCTCAGCAGCCCGCGCCCAAGCCGGCTGCGACGACCACCCCGGCCGCCACCACGACGGCCGCGGCCCCCAAGAGCACCAAGAAGCATCACGCCAAGCACGCGGCAAAGCCGGCTTCCGCGGCCAAGATGGATTCGACCGCGGCCAAGCCGAAGCAGTAATCTCGCTGTCGAACCAGAAGCCCCGTCACTCTGGAGAGTGACGGGGCTCGGTTTTTTCCCTGGCGGCTGGATTCGTGACGACCCTACTCGTGCCGGATCGCGTCGATCGGAGAGAGCCGCGACGCGCGCAGCGCCGGGTAGATGCCGAAGGTGAGCCCGACTACGAGCGCGGCAGCGGCGCAGACCATCACGGTTCCCCAACTGAACGCCGCATAGATACGGGCCTCCGACCTGGCTCGAATGAGCGAGGTGATGCCGAACGCCCCGGCCAGTCCCAGCCCGGCGCCCAAGGCACTCCCGGCACCGGAGATCGCGATCGACTCCGCAAGGAACTGTACCATCACGTCGAGCCGGCGCGCACCGATGGCCTTGCGAACGCCGATCTCCCGGGTCCGTTCGGTCACCGAAGCGAGCAGCACATTAATGATTCCAATCCCACCGACCAGGAGCGAGATGCCGGTGATCGCTCCCATCGCGAACTTGAAGACCAGGAATGCCTGTGCCGCCTGCTCCACTCGCTTCTGGTTCGAAGTTACCCGCACAACCCGCTTCCAGTCCCCGTACCGCGTGCTCAGCCACAGCTCCGCGTCCCGCTGTACCGTGGGGACATCCTCCACGGTGCGCGCCTGAAGCACCAGCTCCGGCGCGCGCGGACGGGGCGTGGGAATCAGGGCATCCTTCTGGGCCTCGAGAGGCAAGTAGGCAGTACCCGTCTGCTCGCCCTGCTGGGCGGCTCGGACGCCGATGACGCGCAGTTCGCGACCGCGCAGCCAGACGGACTTCCCCACCGCCGACTCGGCGGGCCCACCGATGAGCCGACTGGCGAGCAGGTGGCTCAGTACGACAACAGGCAGGTTCTCATGAGCCTCGTCGGCAGTGAAGTAACGACCAGCCGCGAACTCCACCTTCAGCAGTTCGGCCGCACTCGGCAGCGTTGCGGCGATGAGTGCGTCCACCGAGTCTGCCGCCGGCCCCCGCAACGTGCCCGCTCCAGTGAGCGTCATCAACGCGCCGCCCGCCGCGGGAATCGTTCTGAGCAAGGCTTCCGCTTCGGCTTCCGTGAACACGGGGTAGCCTTCGATCGGAAAGACCTGACCGTCGATGTAAAGTGAAGTTCTCGGCTGCAGGACCACCGACTGCAGATTGGTGGTCTGTTCGATCTGCTGCCGGCCGTAACTCTCCAGCCCATCTCCGAGCGCGAGCACCGCGACCAGCGACGCCGCACCGATGACGACGCCCAGTGTCGAGAGAATCGTGCGCAGCGGATTGGCGCGCAGCGTCTCGAGCCCGATCATGATCGAGGAGAGGGACACGAATTTCATGGCGGGACGACGGGGGATTCCGCGTCCATGTTTCAGGGTGGGCCGGGAGCGATCAGCTCGGCGCTTCCGGCGCTCAGGAAATCCGCGGTGTCGCGGGAACGCTGGGCGAGGTGATGTCGGCCGGGATATCCTGCTCGATCCGGATGATGATCGCGGTAATGTTATCGAGACCGCCTCGGCGGTTGGCCTCGTTGATCAGCTTGTCGACCCACTGCTGTGGCCCGCCCTCGCTCCGCAGGATGCCGGCAAGCTGTTCGTCCTCCAGCATCCCGGTCAGTCCATCCGAGGCAAGCAACAGCACGTCTCCCGGCCGCAGATGCCCGAAGTACAGATCGGGCACCACCTCGGCGTTCGCCCCGATGCATCGGGTGATCACATTGCTGTAGGGATGAACCCGCGCCTGCTCCTGCGTGAGGAGACCCAGGTCGACCTGCTCCTGGACGTAGGAGTGGTCCTTGGTGACCTGCAGGAAGTGCTCCCCGCGCAGCAGATAGGCCCGGCTGTCACCGACCTGGCCGAGGATATAGCGCTGCGGCAGCAGGATGAGCGCAGTGGTGGTGGTGCCCATCCCCTTCTTGTCGTGCTCGGTCAGGGTCCGGTCGAAGATCGCGGAGTTGGCTTCGATGACGGCGTGCCGCATCCGCTCGCCGGCCTGATCGTCCGAGAGACCGCGCAGCGTGCCCAGCTCGCGCGAGACGATGCGGACCGCCATCTCGCTGGCAACTTCGCCCGCCGCATGACCGCCCATCCCGTCCGCGACGATGAATACCCCGCGGTCGGCGAGCATCAGGTAATTGTCCTCGTTCCCGGACCGGACGATGCCGGTATCGGTACGGGCCGCGCAGGAGAATCGCACGGGAGTCCAGTTACCTCGTAAGCAGGATGGCGGCAACCACCCCGAGCAGCACGATGACCACCGCGGGGATGACCCACTTCGGGAACCCGGACGGCGGTGGCGAACTGACCACGACCGGCGGACGGCGCGGTGAAGAGCGGTGCAGTGCCGGCTCGGAGCCTGGCTGGGGCGCCGGCTTCGGCTCCGCCGCCTGCGGTGCCGCCGCTGGTGTCGGCGCCGGCGCCGGCGGCTTGGGGGGTACCACCGGAGGCGAGGGAACCACCGGGACCGCCATCGCAGGCGGAGTGTTTACCGCGGCAGTGGGTGGCGGTGGCGGCGCCGGGAGGACCGGCTGCGGTGCCGGAGTCGGGGGCGAAGAGGGGACCCTGATTGCCCCCATCACCTTGGTGCCGGAACCACTACCTGTGCCGAGGTGATCGTCCGTCGGCTCGAACATCGCCGAGACCTCGCCGAAACGGACCACCGCCCCGGGACTGAGTGTCGCTTCTCCAGAGACGCGCTCGCCGTCCACCCACGTCCCGTTGGTGGACTCATTGTCGAAGAGGATCCAGACGCCTTCGCGTCGCTGGAGCTTGGCGTGGGTGCTGCTTACGCTGTCGTCCGGAATAACCAGGTCGTTGTATTCCGCGCGGCCGATGTTGACCACCGGTACCCGCACCGTGAGCCGCTGGCCCTTGAGCTGGCCGCTGCGCACCAGAAAGTTCGCCAGTTGGATCGTCGGCCCCGAAGAGCGCGCCACCGGCTTCGGCGCCGAAGGCGGCGGGGGCACCGGCATCCCGTGCATGGTGTGCGACAGCCGTTCCGCCGCGCCGGCAGCCGGTGACACAGGCGCCGGCGGAGCTGCGGGCGCCGGCTCAGGGGGTGCGACCGCCAAAGGGGCGGGAGCGCTGGGCGGAGGGACGTCGGGCGCGCGATCGGCATAGAAGCGGAACTCGTGGTCACCGATCCGGATCACATCGGCGCGGGCGAGGACCCGCTGCGCATCGATCCGATCGGCGTTCACGAAGGTGCCGTTGGTGCTGCTGTCCACCAGCACGTAGCCCTGGGGCGAGGCGAAGATCTCGGCGTGGCGGCGGGAAACGTCCTTGTTGGGGACGACGATGTCACATCCCGCTTCACGCCCGATCACCAGCGGTGCCGATCCGATCGTGTACTCCCGCCCGTCAGTGAGGCAGACCAGCCGGCCGCCCGTCGCCGCCGTTGCCGGCTTGGGGGCGCCTGCCTTGGCGGTCGCCGCGACCATTTTGGCCACGTCCGAGGCACTGACGAACTGGGTACTCCCACTCCGCCGCGGATCGTGAACCAGCAGCTCGTGGATGCCGACCTGGATCTTGTCGCCGTGGAGCGCAGGTGCCGGTTCCGCCCCGAGCTTCACGCCGTTGAGCAGCACGTCGTTGTCGCCGACTCGGCGCACCGAGACAGATCCGTCCGGCGCCCCCACGACCACCGCGTGCGCCGCTGCCACCCCTGTGAGCCGGAGCCCGCAGGATGGATCGCCACCGACCACTAGTTCCCCCTGGGGAATGGGGGTCCGCTGACCGGCAAGTTCCAGTTCCATCATCCGCCGCGCCCTCGATTGTACCGGATGGCCAAACGTATCCGCAGGCTTGTAACCACGCAAGCGATTTGGGCTTACGCACTCAGCGGCTCGCGCCGCTCTTGCCCCCGGAGCTGAAGTTGATATAGGCGCTGGTACAGCCCGCCCTGCTCCAGCAGGGATCGGTGGGTGCCGCGCTCCCGGATCTCTCCATGATGCAGCACCAGAATTTCATCGGCATGGAGGATCGTGCTCAACCGGTGGGCCACCACCAGGCTGGTTCGCCCCCGCATGAGCTCCGCCACCGCCGCCTGAATCTGGGCCTCCGCCTCGGCATCGACGGAGCTGGTCGCCTCGTCGAGCACCAGGATGCGCGGGTCCCGTGCCAGCGCCCGGGCGAAGGAGAGCAGCTGCCGCTCCCCGACGCTCAGGGACCGCCCTCGCTCTCCCAGGACATGGTGGTAGCCCTCCGGCAGTCGCGAAATGAACCGGTCCGCCCCTACCCGGCGGGCCGCCACTTCGGCCAATTCGGGGGTGATCGACGCATCCAGCACCAGATTTCGGAGAATATCGCCGGTGAACAGAAACAGATCCTGCTGCACGAAACCAATCAGTCCCCGGAGTTCCGACGGGTCGATGTCCCGGATGTCCACGCCGTCCACGGTGATGCGGCCACGCACCGGATCGTAGAATCGGAGCAGCAGGCTGATGATCGTGGTCTTACCGGCACCGGTATGCCCCACCAGGGCCAGCGTCTGTCCGGGACGGGCCGTGAAACTGACCCCTTTCAGCACCCAGCTCTCCTCATTCGCACCCGGAACTCGGACCTCGGAACTTTCGGTTCCGTACCGAAACCAGACGTCCTCGAAAGCCACTTCTCCGAGGATCGGCTGAGAGAGACGCACCGGGCCCGCCGAAGTTCTCACGGTGGGTACGGTATCGAGCAGCTGAAAGATCCGTTCGGAAGAGGCCATGGCGCTCTGCAGCAGGTTGTATTTCTCCGACAGGTCCTGCAACGGCTGGAAAAAGCGCCGGGTCAGCTGGATGAACGCCGCCAGCACACCGACCGTCAGCGTCCCCCCCAGCACCCGGACGCCGCCATACCACAGGAGCAGCGCGAGCGCGACGCTGGTGAGAAACTCGACCACCGGAAAGAAGATCGCGTAGATCGTGATCGATCGCAGTTGCGCTTCGAGGTGTCCGCGGTTGATCTCTGCAAAGGCGCTGGCCTCCGCCCGTTCCCGGCTGAAAAGCTGGACCACTCGCACACCGGAGAGCTGTTCCTGCAGGTAGGCGTTGAGCCGGGCGACCCGGGTGCGGATGTCCCGGAACGAGGTGCGGACGTGGCGCCGGAAGGTGGCCGCCACCACGATCATGAGCGGAATCACCGCAAACGCGACCAGCGCGAGTTGCCAGTCCACCACGAGCATCATCGTCACGATGGCGATGATCGTGAACACATCGCCGAAGACCGTCACCACCCCGGAGGAAAACAGCTCGTTGAGCGTCTCGACATCCGAGGTCACGCGGGTCATCAGCCGACCAACCGGATGGCGGTCGAAGTAGGGGACACTCAGCCGCTGCAGGTGGCTGAACAGCTGCAGCCGGAGATCGGCCATCACCCGCTGCCCCATCCACGAGGTCAGATAGGCCTGGCTGTAGTCGAACAGAAACTCGAGCAGCAGCGAACCGAAGAAGAGGAATGCCAGCAGCCGCAGCAAGCCGAGGTCCTTGGTGGGGACGGCCACGTCCAGGGCCCGCTGGGTCAGCACCGGCCCGACCAGCGTCAGGCCGGCCGTACCGAGCAGCAGAAGGAGCGCCAGCGCGGCGAGCGCACGGTAGGGGCGCAGATAACGGAGCAGCCGTCGCATGAGCGCGGCATCGTAGCTCTTCTCGTCAGGCTCGTCGCGCGGATCCGGCGTCGCCATCAGTGCGGTGATGCCCCGGTGGCCGGAAGCGGGCTGCCGGCCAGTTCCTCAATCTCGTCCAGCGCCAGGTCGTCCTTCCCCTTGAGCCGGGTGTGGATCCAGCGAGAGAAGACGAAGAAGCCGAAGGCGAGCGTGAAGTAGGAGAGAATGCAGCGCCAGATCAGAGTGTACAGCGGTCCGAGCTCCTTCGGGATGTACACAGAGGACATCACCGCGGTCGAGAGAATCTCCGCGATGCCCGACGCTCCAGGGGTCGGGGCAAAATAGAGCAGGAAGGTGATCAGCGTCTGCACCAGCAGCACATCCACGAACTGGGCGTGAATGCCCACGGCCCTCAGCGCGACGTAGCCCGCGAGCAGCTTGTTGGCGTGCGACGGTGCCGAAAGTATCGTCGCCCAGAAGAGCGCCACCCAGCCCCTGGGACTGTTGAACGCCAGGACGCTCTCATGGGCCTCGTCGATGCCGCGCCGCAGGCCTTCGATCCCTTTCGCCACTCGAGTGCTCCGTCCCGCCAGTCGCTCCGCCACCCACATCAATCCGCGGCGGGCGATATTCGGAAAGACGATCGCCGCCACCAGCACGACGCCGATTCCCACAAACAGTCCCAGGCTTCCCAGGAACAGATCGTAGAGCGTGAGGCCGAGCACGTCGCCGTGATTGCCCAGCGAGCGGCCGGCACCGAGCACGATCGCAAGCGGGCCGGCCAGCGCGAAGAACAGCACCGTGGCGATGAACGACATCAGTGTCGTCGTCACGGCGACCGGGACCGGCACGCCCGCGCGACGAAGTGCGTAGATCGTCATCGGTCCCGCGCCGGAGTTGAACGGCGTCAGGTACGCGGCCCACGCCCCCATGCCCCCCGCGAGAAACATCCCGCCGAGCGGAGGATCGTCGTGCACGTGCCGAACCAGAACCCAGTTGCGCAGGCCCCCGCCGAACCAGTCCATCGACGCGAGCCCGAGCCCCACCAGGATCCAGATCCAGTGGATGCGGCCGATGGCCTGGATGAACGCCGGCAGGTTGTCCCCATACAGCAGGACCCCGGCGTACCCAAGGACTGAAATGCCGACGAAGACGAGGAACCCGCGAAGCAGGAGCCGCGGGCTGAGGACGGAAGCCATTGGGAGCCAAATCTAGTATTCTTTCCGGCCCATGTCGTCCCCTGTCCTTCGCATCGTCAACGCCCGCCAGCATAATCTGAAGGGCGTCACGGTCGACCTGCCCCGCCGGGCGCTCATCGTGATCACCGGTCCCTCCGGATCGGGCAAGAGTTCGCTCGCGTTCGATACCCTCTACGCCGAGGGTCAGCGGCGCTATATCGAATCGCTCTCGACCTACGCCAAGCAGTTTCTCGAGCGGATGCCCAAGCCACTGGTCGACCGGCTGGAGGGACTCGCTCCCGCCGTCGCCATCGAGCAGCGCAATCCCGCGGTCTCCAGCCGCTCCACGGTCGGCACCGCGACGGAGATCTACGACTATCTGCGGCTGCTCTGGGCCCGCGTCGGCAAGCAGCAGTGCCGCCTCTGTGGCAGCCCCGTCCGCCGCGACACGCCGCAGTCCGCCGCGGACGACATGCTGGCGCAGGTCACTGGCCCGATTCAGATCGCATTTCCCCTCTCGCCGTCGGCGCGTCAGGCACACGCCGCCATCGTCGAGAATCTCGGAGCGCTGGGCTTCGTGCGGATCATCGCGGACTCGGTACCGCTGCATCTCGAGGAGCTCCCCGCCGACCTCGACCTTGCCGCGGCTGCCGAGCTGCTCGTGGTGGTCGATCGGCTCCAGCTCGAGACGGCACCGAGTGCCGGGCGCGCCGAGCCGCCCGGCCGGATGCTCCAGGCCACCGAGACCGCCTTCGCCGAAGGCGAGGGCATCGCCATCGTACTGCACGATGGCGGCCGGCTCCGCTTCACGGAACGGCCTGCCTGCAGCCGCTGCGACACCCCTGCGGTGAGCGTGACGCCCGCCCTCTTTTCCTTCAACAACCCGCGCGGTGCTTGTCAGGCATGCAACGGCTTCGGCGCGGTGCTCGAGTACGACGAGTCGCTCATCATCCCCGACCCCGCGAAGAGCCTCGCGGATGGGGCCATCGACCCGTGGACCAAGCCGCGCTACGAGACCAGGAGACGGCTCCTCCTCTCGGCCGCGAAGGCACTCGGCGCCGATCCCGACAAACCCTGGTCCAGGCTCTCGGCGAAGCAGCAGCGTGAACTGCTGCACGGCAAGCAGGGCCGGTACCTCGGCATCTTCCCCTTCCTCAAGGGGCTCGAGGAGAAGCGCTACAAGCAGTACATCCGCGTCTTTCTGCGTCAGTATCAACTCGCCAAGCGCTGCCCGGTCTGTGAAGGTGGACGGCTGAATGCCGACGCTCTCGCCGTCCGTGTCAACGGCGAGCCGATCGCCACCGCCTCGGCCCGCACCGTGGACGAACTGCACGCCTGGCTCGAGGCGCTTCCGCTGGGTCCCTTCGATCGCCAGGTGGCCGAGCTCATCCTGACCCAGCTGCGGCAGCGCATCAGTTTCCTTCGGGACGTGGGGCTCGGCTACCTGACCCTCGATCGCCTGACACGCACCCTCTCCGGGGGCGAGGCCCAGCGTATCGCGCTGAGTAACGCGCTGGGCAGCAAGCTGGTGGATGCACTCTACGTCCTCGACGAACCGTCCATCGGCCTGCACCCGCGAGACATCGATCGCCTTCTCGGGCTGCTTACCCGCCTCCGAGACCAGGGCAACACCGTCATCGTCGTCGAGCACGACCCCGCCGCGATGCGCCACGCCGACTTCATGCTGGAACTCGGCCCGGGTGCCGGCGAGCACGGTGGGCAACTCGTGTATGCGGGCCCGGTCGCCGGTGCCACCGATTCGCTCACCGGCCAGTACCTCTCGGGCCGCAAGCGCATTGGCGTGCCGAGCGCCCGGCGGGCCCTCGGCCCATGGCTGGAGGTCAGGGGAGCGACCCTGCACAACCTTCACGAAGTCGGCGTGCGCATTCCCCTCGGCACGCTCACCGCCGTCACCGGCGTCTCCGGCTCGGGCAAGAGCACATTGGTGCACGACGTGCTGTATCGGCAACTCGAGGGGCGATTCAAGGGAGGCCACTCGGCCAAGGAGCATCTGGGAGAAGTGGTGGGGACGGTGCACTCGCTCCGCGGCGCGGAGCACCTGACCGATGTGCTGCTCATCGACCAGTCGCCGATCGGCCGGACGCCGCGTTCCAACCCGGTGACCTATGTGAAGGGCTTCGATGATATCCGGGAGCTCTTCGCCGCCCAGCCGGAGGCAAGGCGACGCAAATTCACCGCGGCGTCATTCTCCTTCAACATGCCTGGAGGTCGTTGCGAGGCCTGCGAGGGCGCCGGCGCGGTGCTGGTGGAGATGGTCTTTCTCGCGGACGTGTACGTCCCCTGTGAGGCGTGCAGCGGCACGCGCTATCGGCGAGAGATACTGGAGGTGAAGGTCCATGGGTACTCGATCGCCGACGTGCTCAACTTCACCGTCGAGGAGGCGATGCGCCGCTTCCGGCACCAGCCGAAGCTCGGCCAGGCGCTCTGGCAGCTCCAGCAGGTGGGACTCGGCTACCTGCGGCTCGGCCAGCCGGCGACAACTCTCTCCGGCGGGGAGGCGCAGCGGCTGAAGATCGCCCGCGAGCTGGCGCAATCGGGCAAGCGGTCGGGCCGCAAGCTCTACATTCTCGATGAACCGACCACCGGCCTCCATCTCGATGATGTCCGCGTGCTCATTCAGGTGCTGGACCGGCTGGTCGATGCCGGACACACGGTGCTGGTGATCGAGCACCATCTCGATGTCATCAAGCGCGCGGACTGGGTCATCGATCTCGGACCCGAAGGCGGCAGCGGTGGCGGCCGCATCGTGGCGGAGGGGACGCCGGAGCAGGTTGCTGCCGTCGCGGAGTCGCACACCGGCCGCTACCTCCGGGAGGTGCTCGCACCTGCGATGGCCCGGGCACCATGACCCGCCGCCGGGCGATTCTCGCGCTCTGGGCCACTTGCCTCATCTGGGGTGCGGCCTTCCCGCTCGCCAAGCTCGCCCTGCGGGACGCCTCGCCGATGGCGTTCACCGCGCTGCGCTTTCTGCTCGCGACCCTGCTGCTCGCCCCGGCGCTCCGCTACGCCACCCGGGAGGAGTGGCGGGCCGGCGCGGTGCTCGGGGGGCTGCTGGCGCTCGGATTCGCGACCCAGACCATCGGCCTCCAGTGGACCACCGCAAGCCGTTCAGGCTTCATCACGGCACTCTACATTCCCCTTGTTCCGCTGATTGTGCTGCTCGCCTACCGCACCCTGCCCGAACGTCTCGCCGCCATCGGGCTGGCGATTGCACTCGGCGGTATGGTGCTGCTGACGCGTCCGGCGGGACTTGCCGGAGGCGTGAACACCGGCGACCTGCTCACCCTGCTCTGCGCGGTGTGTTTCGCCTCACACATGGTTGCCACCGGGGCGTACGCCAAGCGGTTCGACATCGCCCGGCTCATGATGACCCAGATCGCGATCGCCGCGGTGCTCACCACGGTCGCGACGCCCCTGTTGGAACATCCGCGCGTTGCCCTCACGCCGCTGCTCCTCGGGATGCTCGCGTACGAGGCAATACTTGCGAGCGTCGTGGCCATCCGGCTGCAGCTAGCCGCCCAGCAGGTTCTCTCCCCGACCTATGCTGCGCTGGTGTACACCCTCGAGCCGGTGGTGGCGTCGATGACCAGTCTGCTGATCCTCGGGGATCACCTGACGCCGGTACAATGGCTGGGAGGAGTGCTGATCATCGCTGGCAGCCTGCTCCCGGAAATCCGCAAACAAGGCTTTACGCGTTCTTGACTCTTCGCAGGCCAGAGGGTGACGAGCGGAGGAGAAGTTCGCCCTGTGCTCGTGCAGTCCACCCTCACACACCCTCGAGGAGCTATGTCGCGCATCCTATCCCTCTGCCTGCTGACCGCCGGGGCAACCATGATCCTGAGCGCCTGCGACGCAGGCAACACTCCCGTCATGCCTGCGGCCCCCGCTACGCTCCGCGCCATGGCGCGTACCACCCAGCCGAGTCAGGCGATGCTCATGCCGCGCGTGAAAGGTGAGGCACTGCCCGTGCTGACAGTGGGTGACACGCTGCCCGATGGCAGCGTATGGGCCCCGATTCCTGATGGCCTCGGCGGTTACAGCAGCGGCGGCGACCTGATCCTGTATTCCAATCACGAGCTCTCGAATACCGGCGTGAAGGACGTCAACGGCGTCACTCAGTTCCCCTACGCCCGGGTGTCGCGATTGACCCTCGATCGCAAGTCGTTCACGGTGAAGGACGCGACCTACGTCATCAACGGCAGCGAGCAGTACCTGAGACTCTGCTCCGCCACCTGGGTCGGCGCCAGGGAAGGCTTCCCGTCGGGATACTTCTTTACTGGAGAAGAGTCGGT
>JBDTTN010000030.1:0-12454 GCA_039930625.1 Gemmatimonadota bacterium
CGGGACCAGCGGGAGGCCGCCGATGCCGTCTGAACTGCTGGTCAATTCCGGATACCTCACTGCCGCCTACGTGGTCGCGGGGGTGATCTATCTGGGGTACGCGATTGCCCTGGTGCGCTGGACCGGTAAACTGAAGCGGTAGCGCAGCCAGACGGTTCGGCGAGACAATGCGGGGCGGAGACCGAAGGCCGGTGTCCGCCCCGCTCGCCACACTGCCTATCAACTACCCTGACCGGCTATTGCTTCAGGATCACCCGGTCCCACAGTTGCGCCGCGATCACCGCGCCCACGATCGGGCCGATCCACCACACTGGCTGGGCGTACCACGTCCCGCTCACCAGGGCGGGGCCGAAGGCTCGGGCGGGGTTCATCGCGGCGCCGGTGAGTGTGCCCCCGACCAGGATGTCGAACAGCAGCACCAGGCCAATCGCGAACCCGCCGACCTTGGGTGCATCCTTCGCCACCGCCGTCCCCATCACTGCCGACATGAGGAAGAAGGTCAGCACGGCCTCGAGTGCGATGCCGCTCTGCAGGTTCATCGTGTTGGCGAGCGCTGGGGTGCCGAGGGTACCGGTCGCGGACATCGCAGCCGGAATCACCCACTTGAGGGTGAGGACGGCGAGGACTCCACCGGCGAGCTGCGCGCCGACGTACGCCAGCGCAGTGCGGGCGTCGATCCGGCGGATGCTGAGCAATCCGAGGGTGACCGCAGGGTTCAGGTGGCCGCCCGAGACGTTCATCGTGGCAGTGATCATGACGCCGAGGGCCAGCGAATGCGCCAGGGCGATGCCGATCAGGCCGTAGCCCGCGCCGGGCATCGCATTGAGGACGATGGCGCCGCAGCCGAAGAAGACCAGAGCAAAGGTGCCGATGGCTTCGGCGACCAGCCGACCGGAAAGTCTGTACATGGAGAGTTCCCTGAGGGGTTGAAGGCGCGGGGATTCTACTATCGCCCATCCTCCCGGCGGAAGACCAGACAGGCGTTGATCCCGCCGAACCCGAAGGAGTTGCTCAGCAGGAACTCCGGGTCGTCGATCTGGCCCTCGCCGGTCAGGTAGGCGAGATCACAAGTCGGGTCGGGCTCGGTGAGGTTAACGGTCGGGGGGAGCCAGCGGCGCTGGCTGGCGACCGCGCAGATCGCCGCCTCGAACGCACCACTCGCGCCGAGGGCGTGCCCGTAATAACCCTTGGTGCCGCTGATGGGGACGGCGCCAGCGCGATCGCCGAAGACCTGGCGGATGGCGCCGGTCTCGGTCGGATCGTTGAGCGGCGTCGAGGAGCCGTGTGCGTTGATATAGCCGATCTCTCCCGGGGTCACCCGACTCTCGGTAAGCGCCATGCGCATGGCGCGGGCGGCCTGGAGTCCGTCGGGACGCGGCGCCGTCATGTGGTGGGCGTCGTTGTTGGTCCCGTAGCCCAGAATCTCGGCATAGATTCGGGCGCCGCGTGCCACCGCCCGGCTCCGCTCTTCGAGAATCAGAATCGCCGCGCCCTCCGCCATGACAAATCCGTCCCGGCCCTTGTCGAAGGGCCGGCTGGCCTGCGCGGGATCGTCGTTGCGCGTGGACATCGCCCGGATGATGGCGAAGGAGCCGTAGCACAGCGGCGCGAGCGGCGCTTCGGCGCCGCCCGCGAGCATCACGTCGGCTTCACCGCGGAGGATCGCACGGAAGCCATCCCCGATGGCCATCGCGCCCGAGGCGCAGCTCATCCCGTTGGTGCTGTTGGGGCCGCTGACACCGAATTCGATCGCGAGGTTGCAGCTCGCCGCGCCAGCGAAGACCATCAGGGCGAGTGCCGGATCGACGCCGCGCACTCCCTCCCGCATGTAGTTCGGGTACTGCTCCTCCGCGTAGCCGATCCCGCCGAGGGCGGTACCCATCATGGCGCCGACCATGTCGCGGTCCTCGAGCGCCAGGTCGATGCCGGAGTCCTCGATTGCCATGCGTGCCGCCGCGATGGTGAACTGCCCGAACCGGTCCAGCCGCTTGGTGCGCCGCGCTTCCATGAAGTCAGTCGCATGAAAGTCCGGTACCTGCGCCGCGATCCGGGTGCGGAACGGAGTGGGATCAAACCGGGTCACCGGGCCGACCACCGAGCGCCGCGCCCGCAGTCCGGTCCACAGCGCCTCGACGCCGATGCCGATCGGAGTGACGGCCCCGATACCGGTGATGACGACGCGACGCCCGTTGGTGATCATGGAGTTCCTTCTTGCAGGTTCACTCGTCGGCGCGCACGACCGTGCGCGCGTACTGCCGTTCTATTGTGTGACCGCTCGCGCGATCCCCGCGAGCGTCCGCGAGGCGATGCCGTGCACGAAGACCGGGCCGATCACCCAGTTGGCGGCGATCCACGAAATCAGCGGCCACGGCGGTCCAGTCCAGGTATGCACGATGGTGACGTGCGTGCCGGCGCCGTCCGGCACGATTCGCCAGACGACCTCCATGCCGCGCGTGATGCCGCGGACGTGGGTGTAGCGCACTTCCATCCGCGCCGGATCGATCCACATCTCCGACACCCACCAGGTGGGCCAGTCGAGCGGACCGAAGGGCCGATTGGCGCTCATCTCGACCAGGCCACCATCGGCTCGGCGCTGCTGCATCGTGACCCAACGGTAATGCGGCAGGATCTCCGGCCAGCGTTCGACATTCCGCGCGGCCTCGAACACCCGGGCCGGTGCGGCGGCGATGCGGAGCTCGTCGATGGTGATCACGCGCCAGCTCCTTGCTTCCAGGTCACCACCAGCCGGAATCCGGGAGTGCGCTCGATCCGCGCTGCGATACCGGCTCGCCCAAGCAGCACCACGAGCTCTGCCTCCGTGAATCCGCGCCGCACCGAGGTGAGCCCATCCTGGCGGGTGGCACGGTCGAAGCCGAGCAGCCGCGAGCCGATCCAGAATCCCGCCAGAGCCCAGCGGGAGCGACGCAGGTCGGCGATCACCACGCCGACCCGCGCGATGCGATCGGCTTCGCGACAGAACGCCACGATCGCATCGGGCGCGAGGTGATGCACCAGCTGGCTGGCAATCACGACATCCACGCTCTTCGCCCCGACGGGCAGCGCCCCGGCGCAGCCGAGCAGTGTGGCGACGCCTTGCTGATTCGCGAGCGCGGCCGCGGTCCGGTGCCGCTCGAGTCCGATCGGTCGCAACGTGATGCCGCGCCGGCCGGCCCAGCGCACCGCCGCACACGGCAGGTCTCCGAGCCCGGTACCGACGTCGAGCAGCGTGAGAGGTTTCGTGCGCGGCGCGGTGCCCAGCACGCGACCCAGTCCGCGCCGGACCGCCCACCACCCGCCGAACCAGCGGTTGGACCGGGCGATGTGGCGCAGCGACTCGCGCACCACCGCCGGGTCCGCGTCGGGGTGATCCAGCAGCTCATCGCCGACCGCGGCGAGCTGGGGTGCGGAGGTCACGGCCGGCGGAACCCGCCATAGATGCCGCGGAAGTGGAGCAGCGGCTCTCCCTCCGCGGTGGCCCCCCCGGTCACCCGGCCCACAAACAGGGTGTGATCGCCGAGCGGGAAATCGGCGAAGCGGTCACACTCGATTTGTGCGAGCACACCCGGGAGGACGATGAGTCCGTCGGCAGTCTCCCGCCACTCGATCCCCTGAAAGCGCTCCTCCGCCGGCACCCGGGCGAAGCGGTGTGACAGCTCGACCTGGTCGGCGGCGAGGATGTTAATCACGAAGTCTCCGCTCGAGGAAAGCGCCCGGTGCATGTCGGCCGAAACGTCCACGCAGACCGACACCAGCGGCGGCGCGAGCGAGACCGAAGCGAGGCTCGACGCCGTCATCCCCACCGGATGGCCGCTGTGGTCGCGTGTGGTCAGCACGGTGATCCCCGTGGCGAAGCGACCCAGCAACTGGCGGAACTCGCCGGCATCGATGTCGGGGCGACTCACAGCACCATCCGGGAGAGGAACCAGGGATTGAGTACGGCGCGGGCAGGGACGTAGTCGCCGGTGACGCCGATGAAGGTATGGGCGAGTCCGCGGCGCTCCAGTCTTCCCACGGCGCGATCAAACAGCGCCGGAACCAGCATCCCGTATCCCACCAGCCGTTCCACCGCCCACTTGCCGAGGAAGGCGGCGCGCCGCGCGAGTCGGTAGGGCTGCAGCGAAGCCGCGGTCACCGGCCCCGGCAATGTGAGGGCGGTGGAGATGCTCTCCGCGGCCAGCTCCGCACCGCGCAGTGCGGTGCCGATCCCTTCGCCGGTGAAGGGGTCGAAGAAGTCCGCCGCATCGCCGACCAGCAGCGCGCCATTCGCGACGACCCGCCCCGACCAGGCCGCGAATGGTCCCGTCACCAGCACCTGCCTGACAAGGCGCTCCCGCCGCACTCGGCCACGCACGCCGGCAAACTGCTCCACCATGGTGAAGAAGAAGCGCGTGACATCGCCTCGCGCGGCGGCCGCGACCTGTCTCGGTACGACCAGGGCGACGTTGGCGACGTCGGCGGCGATGCGATTGAGTCCCACGTAGCCGTGGTCTCCCACATGCATCTCGGTGATCCCCTCGAGCCCAGCCACGCCCGTGACGTGCGCGACGAACGCGACCCGCGCTGGGAGCCCATGCCGGCGCCGGCCCACTCGACGGGCAACAACGGACCGGAGCCCGTCCGCGCCGATCACCACCCGCGCCCGGATGGACTCGCGCAAACCGGATGCATTGCGCACCACCACACCTGCGACTCCCCCCGACTCGTACAGCAGCTCCTCCACCGTGGTCCGCTCCCGGACCTCGGCGCCGGCCGCACGGGCGCAGTCCACCAGGCGCTGGTCCAGTATCCATCGCGAGACGCCAAGCCCCGCGCTGCGAAAGGGTCGGACTTCGGTCTCGCTGAAGCGGCCCACCAGCGACGAGCCCCTCGGCGCCACGACCCGGGTGCCGTCGATCGGTTGCGCACCGGCGCGCTCCAGGTCGGCGACGACGCCGAGCCGGTCCAGGAGGCGGACCGCTTCGGGGCTCATGTATTCGGAGCAGGGCTTCTCGCGCGGGAAGGCGGCGCGATCCACGACCAGCACCCGATGTCCCGCGCGGGCGAGATGGGTGGCGGTCGCACTGCCGGCTGGGCCGGCGCCGGCGATGAGTACGTCGGGCAGCATCCATGGAAGGTGCGGGGTTGGCTGCCGGAAGCCAATCGCCCCCTTCAGGGAACTCGCTGAAACTCGAGGTCATCACGCAGCAGCCGATCCGGGGAGAAACTGGTGAAGTCGAAACGGAACGAGGCCAAGCCTCCGGTAGCGATGATCAGGCAGCCCAGCAGTGCCAGGCGAGCCAGCCCAGGAGCGCGGCGAATCCGGTCGCCAGCGCGTTGACTGCGTCGTTGCCGAGCCAGCTGAATCCCCCCGTCCGTCGATTCCGGTTGCCACAGCGATGGATCCGGCGCTCCGTCGCCCGATCGCAGACGTCACAATGGAACTTCCCCTGCAGCGTCGCACCGAGCAGTGAGTCGCTCAGCATGCCGACCAGTCCGATGCCGAGTGCCACCGGCAGCAGTTGCAGCGCTCCGGTGCTGAGGGCGGGGCCCAACCCCACCACGAGGGCACCCATGACTCCGCCCAGCGTGCCTACCAGAGTGATGCCCCCGCTGGTGCCGGGCAGTACTCGCTGAAGGGTGAGGATGTGCCGGGGAGCGATCCGGCTCCAGCCACCGAGCGAGGTCGCCCAGGTATCCGCGGCGGCCGCCGCGAGACTCGTGGTCACGATCCACAGCCCCGCTCCCGGAAGCATCGCCCCGACCGCCGCTGCACCACCGTTGGCGAGTACCTGCCACTGGTCGCGGGTGCTGCCCTTGGCATCCAGCGCCGCGCCTGGGTCGGGGCTCAGGCGGGAGAGCAGGCTCGACGTGAGGAAGAAACTGCCGAGCGCCAGCATGCCTGGCGTACCTGTATGGAAGAGAACGCTGGTCCCGACGCCGGTCGCGGCGAGGGCGCCTCGCGGTGAAAGCGCCCGCATCCACCATCCCGCAATCGCGATGGCGAGTGAGATCGAAACGGCGTACGAAAGAGCCAAGTAGCGTCAGGGGTGGCAGGTCTCTCTATATTGTACCTCCGTGACGGTTCCCACCATCATCCCCATGAGCCTCCTCGAGGCGCTGCGCAATCTCGACACGCCCGTCGAAGACGGGCTCGAAGAGCTTGCCGGTGAGATCGTCTCCAAGCGCCTGGGACTTTCGTCGACGGTGGCAGCCCAGATCGCGCGCTACCAGGATGCAGTGCGCCGCGGTGAGCCGGTCTCGGTCGATGAGGCGATCTCCGTATTCAGGCTGGCCGGCCGGCGACCCGACGCCCAGCTGGTCTTTGCCGATGCCGGCCGCCGCGCCGCGCGCTACGCTGCTCGCACCGCTCCGGTCATGGCGCGGGCGGCGGTGCGGATCTCGCCCGGAGGGATCGGGCGCACGCTGGGGGCGGGTGCGGCCAGCCGGGCCGCGAAGCGCTATCTCGGGATCGAGCTCAAGGTGGGCGAGTCGGGGGCGGAGGCGGAGATCGCCAAGCCACTCTCGATCCTGGCGCTACCCGACGGCGCCGCCTGCACTTTCTATGGATCCACCCTGGCCGAGCTGCTCCGGGTACTGACCGGGTTCGAAGGGGCCATGGTTCACGAACACTGCCGCGGACGAGGTGACCCCTCCTGCCGCTGGCGGGCCACTGCCGTCGGAGGATACGACTGATGCTGCTTGCCCACCTGGATCTCGCCCGGGTCCGCGCCACACTCGCGGAACAGGGCCTCGATGGCTGGTTGTTGTTCGACTTCCGCGGCATCAATCCGATTTTGTCGCGGGTGCTTGGCGAGATCGGGTTCTCGAGTCGCCGGCTCTTCGTGCTGCTGCCGCGGGAGGGCGAGCCGGTAGCGCTGGTGCACAAGATCGAACTGGGCGCCTTCAGCGGCGGCAGCTTTCCCGGGCGGGTCATCAGTTACGCCCGCTGGGAGGAGCTGCACGCCGGGCTCACCACGCTGGTCGGCGGGAAGACCGTCGCCATGGAGATTTCGACCGAGGACGCCGTGCCCTACCTCGACCGGGTTCCGCTGGGTGTGGTGGAGCTGGTGCGCAAGCTGGGCGGGACGGTACGCGGCTCGGCGAGTCTGGTAACCCGGTTCGCGTCGTCGTGGAACAGCGAGGAGCTCGAGGGCCATCTGTTTGCGGCGGAAGCGCTGGCGGAGATCGCGCAGACGGCGCTCCGCTGGGCCGTCACTCGGGGCGACACCGGACTGACCGAGAGCGCGCTGCAGCGGAGAGTGATCGACGCGATCCATGCCAAAGGGCTCGAGTTCGATCACCCGCCGATCGTCGGCTTCGGCCCCAATGCCGCGAATCCCCACTACGAACCGGTGCCGGGCGAGGACCTCGCCCTGGAGAAGGACCAGGTGCTGCTGCTGGATCTGTGGGCCGGGCGCAAGCTGGGAACGGTGTTCGCGGATCAGACCTGGATGGGCTTCTCGGGAACGGCGGTTCCCGCGAAGGTGCAGGAGGTGTGGCGCACGGTACGCGACGCGCGGGACGCGGCGATCGCGGTGGTGATGCGGAAGGCGGGGAAGGAGCCGCTGTATGGCTTCGAGGGCGACGATGCGGCGCGCGGAGTGATTCGTCAGGCAGGCTACGGCGAGTACTTCGTGCACCGGACGGGGCATTCGATCGACCGCGATCTGCACGGCTCGGGACCGCACCTCGACAACTATGAGACCCACGATGACCGGGAGATTCAGCCCGGCGCCGGATTTTCCGTGGAGCCGGGGATCTATCTGCCAGGAGAGTTCGGGGTGCGCAGTGAAATCAACATGGTGTGGGCTCCAGGTGGTCCAATCGTGACGCCGAAGGTGCCGCAGCGGGAGCTGATTCTGCCGTAGCGCGTGATGGGCATGCGACGACGCTACTCCGAGCGTTATTTCAGGCGCTCGCGCCCGATTTTCCGTTTTTGGCTTGTTTGCGGTTTTGCGCCGGCGCGGGACGAACTCGGCATGTTTCACCAATGTTCAATCGTTTCAAGCGGTTACGGTCTGATACGTGTTTGAAACTCGCCATAGCCTGCTTCCTTGACACGTGATTTTGGTCACTCCATATTCTAGCCTCCCGACCGGGCCGCGGTCGGCAGCTTTGCAGTAACACACCCGTTTTACCCGCAGGCATTCCATCAGGTAGGTCAGGCGCAGCTCGTTCCCCCCTGTGGGTCGAGGACGGCGGTACGCCCGTCAGCGCCTTTTCGGTATCCGTGTTGTTGGCTGGTTTGTATCACGCCATCGGAGGACGTCTCCATGAAAGAAAGCGGTGTTGGCGCCTTCGCTCGCGGCGCGTGCTGGATCGCGCTCGCGGCAGTCGCGCTGCTCGTGGGAGCGGGCACGCTCCACGCTCAGTCGACTGGTAAGCTCGAAGGCCGAGTTCGGGACCAGGCCGGTGCGCCGATCCCCGGTGCGCAGGTACGGATCGAGGGGACGGCCTTCGGCGCCGTCGCCGACGCCCGTGGCTACTACTTCATTAACAATATTCCGTCGGGCACGGTGAACCTGCTGGCCCAGTTCGTGGGCTACGGCCAGATCAAGCTGACTGCGCTGAAGATCACGGCGGGCCAGACGATCACCCAGGACTTCGCGCTCGAGCAGCAGGCGGTGGACATCGGCACCATCGAGGTCATCGGCGCGCAGAACGCCCTGGTGCCTCGAGACGCGGTGACCACCAAGCAGAACATCAGCGGCGACTATTCCTCGAAGCTCCCGGTGGACCGCATCGGCAACGTCATCTCGCTGGTGCCGGGCGTGGTCACGCAGCAGAACGGGGCGATCAGCATTCGAGGCGGCCGCACTGACGAGGCCGCCTTCTACGTTGACGGCGTGCCGGTCACCCCGGGCGGCCGCGGCGGCCAGTTCCAGGGCACCACCGCCGGCCGGGTGGACGTGTCGACCTCCTCGTTTGAAGACGCCTCGGTGACAACCGGCGGCAGCTCGGCGGAGTTCGGCAACGCCCAGTCGGGCGTCATCGCGATTCAGACCCGCAGCGGCGGCTCCAAGTGGGGCGGCAGCGTCGGGTACGCGAACGATGAAATCGGTGGCAAGAACCACAGCATCGGGTTCAACGCGGTACAGGGCTCCTTCGGCGGACCCCTGGCGCACAATCTGACTTTCTACTTCTCGGGCGACCTCGAGGGCAACAAGTCCGACGGGATCGGTCTCGACGGGCAGAAGTTCCCGATCTTCGTCTCGGCCGGGGTGGACACCACGGTGGCGGTCGTCAGCGCCTCGGCGCCGCGGGACACCACGATGGTCGACGTGCTCAAGTTCGCCATGTACACCGGCAACTGCGACGCGTTCAATGGCAGCGCCAACCCCGACATCCGGAACAACTACGGGCTGAGCTGCCAGGGTGCCCGTCGCCCCGCCAGCGCCAACTCCAGCTACCGGATCCAGACCAAGGTGCAGTACACCTTCGGTACCGGCAGCCGTCTGGCACTCAGTGCGCTGCGCAGCCAGGCCAACGCCCGGAACTTCAACTACAGCCGGATGTACAACCCGCAGATGCTCGAGGGTACCTACACCGGCAACAACGTGGTGACGCTGAACTGGACCCAGAATCTGTCCAAGTCGGCCGACCGCGCGCTGGCGCTCGAAATGTACGCATCGTATCAGTGGGATCGGGCGCTCACCGGCCCGCTCACCCGCAGCAACGAGCAGAGCACCCGGGATCCGTTCGGCGGGTTCATCATCAAGCCGCTGGACTTCCTCTTCGATTTCAACAATTTCCCGATCAGTGACATCGCGACCCGGTTCCGGCTCAACTCGGGCGCGCTCTCACCGTACGACATCAAGAACAACACCCAGTATCAGCCGGTCGACGAGTACCGCAACAACGCCTACGGCGCCGCGGGCGCGCTCAGCGTCTTCTGGGATCGCGGCGGCAACGGCAACAGCCGGCTCAACCTGTACAAGGAAGACCGGGCCGTCGGCAAGGCGAACCTCGACTGGCAGGTCGATCGCTACAACCGCGTCAAGCTGGGCGGGGAGTACACCAAGTACTTCATGAACAGCTACTCGTCGGGCCTTACCAGCCAGGCCTTCTCAGACGGCTATCATGAGAAGCCGACGCGCTGGAACGGCTTCATCGAAGATCGTCTCGACCTCGGCGACGTGGTGCTCGTGGGTGGTCTCCGGTACGACTGGTACAAGACCGGCGCCTCGCGGCCCTACTTCACCGACTCGCTGGGCAACAAGAGCTGGTTTCCGCGTATCTCCACGATGCCCGGATTCAACGCCAACGATCCGACGGCCGGCTTCGTGGCGGACAAGAGCCACAACTACTTGAGCCCGCACGTGCAGGTGTCGTTCCCGGTGACGGAGCGGACCAACTTCCGCCTCTCCTACGCCCACCAGGTGCAGGCGCCGGACTTCCAGCTGATTCTGGGAGGCATCAACACCGACCTCAACACGACCAACACCAACCACGTGTACGGCACCGACCTGGACTTCGGCCGGACCATCACGTTCGAGTTCGGCGTCCGACACTCGTTCAACGACGACATGGTGCTCGACATCTCGGCGTACAACAAGGACAAGCTGTCCGACGCCGCGGGCCGCCTGGTGTCGTTCTACGACCCGTTCAAGCAGCAGAATCAGGACCTCCGCGTCATCACCAACGCCGACTTCGGTAACGCGCGTGGCGTGGACGTCCGGTTCGACCGCCGCATCGGCGAGCTGTTCAACGGCAGCATCGCCTACACGTACGAGGAAGCCAAGAACACCGGCTCCGATCCGTTCACCTACATCAACTTCGGGTCGCGCATTCTGAACGCGATCGGCGGCGGCAATGCTCCGCCCCCGCAGGGCATCCTCACCACCAACCAGAACCGGCCGCACAACCTGGCTGGCTCGTTCGCGATCGCCTTCCCGAATAACTGGAAGCAGGGCTCGGCGGCGGGCTCGATCCTCGAGAACGTCGGCGTCTTCGCCACCTTCCGGTTCGCCAGCGGCACCGCCTACACCCAGTGCCCAAGTGACGTGCCGGAGGACGACAACGTCTTCGCCGGTGGGGTGTGTTCCCGCCGGATCCTGGGCGACTACAACGGCGCGCGGCTGCCTTCGTTCAAGCAGTTCGATCTGCGGCTGACCAAGGGCTTCGGCATCGGCGGGCTGGACTTCACGGCCTACGCCGACGTCCGCAACCTGTTCAACTTCAAGGTCATCAACACCGTCTTTACGCAGACCAACGACATCGTCAACAACAAGGAGCGCGACAAGATCCGCAATTCCGAGCTGGAGTCGTGGGCCGCGGAGGGCAACCGGAACGGCGTGCTGGCCGCCGACAGCTCCATCAACCTGACCTTCGGCAGTGCCGGCACCGGCGGCTGCGGGAGTTGGGTGACGCAAGGCGGCATTTCGGCCACGCCGAACTGCATCTACATGATCCGGGCCGAGCAGCGCTACGGCAACGGCGACGGCGTCTTCAGCCAGGCCGAGCAGATCCGTGCGTCCGACGCGCTGTACTACGTCTTCCGTGGCGTAAGCAGCTTTACGGGAGCGCCCCGGCGCATCCGGCTCGGCTTCGAAATCAACTTCTGAGTCCTCGCGGTGGCCTGGTCCCGGGGGTAACCCCGGACCAGGTTCCCCGCATATCTACAGAGCGAGGGGAGAATGCACTCACGATTCCGTATGAAAGGCGTCCTGCTGGCGGCGCTCGTGGCAGTTCTCGCGAGCGTGGCCATGCCGAACGTCGCATCGGCCGAGCCGCAGCCCGGGGTCACCAAGAAGGGCTTCCGGCTGTTCGCCCGGGCCTTGGGCGCCATGACCATCAACCGGGTCTACTGCGGTCTGTCGTCGTCAGGCCAGATCTGCGTCGACTCGACCAACTCGTCGACCATCGGCGGCGGCTATTGGCCCAAGGGCACGCCAGACCAGTACGTCTTCAACTCCGGTCTGCAGGTGGCCGGCATTGTCGGCGCTGACGGCGGCGTCTGGGCCGGGGATACGACCGGCGGCTTCTTCTTCGACCCCAAGGGCACCACGGAGCACGGGCAGCAAGTCCTCCCGATCTCCAACGCAACCAACACGGTCGACCTGAGTTCCTGGCCTGCGGCAGCGTGTGTGCCGAGAGGCGATTCGAGCGCAAGTCTCTTCAATCCGCTGCTCCAGACCGACTCCACCACGGGCCCGACCGGCGACGGCACCGGCATTCCCTACTGCCGCAAGTCGGCGTCGCAGGGTGACGTCTGGTTCGTGTCCTGGGAGGGCAACTCGACCCTCAAGGCGGGCCGCAAGCATCCGCTGGGTATCGCGGTCGAGACTCGTGGCCTGGGTTGGAACTTCCCCGCCGGCAACGAAGACATCCTGTACTTCATCTACACCTTCTACAACATCACGACGCCGGATATCACCGCCTACACCGGCTTCGGTGCCCGGCCCGCGCTGGCTTCGCTCCTGGCCGCGCAGGGTGCCGCCTTCCAGAGCGGCGCAGCGGCCCAGGGCTCGACCCT